>DASYCD010000482.1:0-28530 GCA_036500405.1 Bryobacteraceae bacterium | reverse complement strand
TCGGAGTACCTTCCACCAATGACAAATCGAGTCTGGATCTTTGACACCACTCTCCGGGACGGCGAACAGTCGCCCGGCTGCAGCATGACCGTACCCGAGAAGCTGCGAATGGCCGCCAAACTGGTTGAGCTCGGCGTAGATATCCTCGAAGCCGGCTTCCCCATCGCCTCTGAAGGCGATTTCCAGGCTGTCGACGCGGTCAGTCGCGAATTTCCCTGGGTGCAGGTGGCCGCTCTCGCCCGTTCCATGAAACTGGACGTCGAGCGCGCCGCCCGCTCCCTCGAGAAAGCCAAGCGCCCCCGCATCCACACCTTCCTCGCCACCAGCGACATCCATCTCAAGTACAAGCTCAAGAAGTCGCGCCAGGAAGTCCTCGACGCCGCCGTCTCCGCCGTCGAGCTCGCCCGCCAATACGTCGATGACGTCGAATTCTCCGCCGAAGACGGAGCCCGCACCGAACCCGAATATCTCGAGCAGGTCTCGAAAGCCGTAGTAGCCGCCGGAGCCCGCACCGTCAACATCCCGGATACCGTCGGCTACTCCACGCCGGATGAGTACGGCGAGCTGATCGGCCGCATCGTCAAAACCCTCGGCGATACCGCCGTCGTATCGGTACACTGCCATGACGATCTCGGCCTCGCCGTAGCCAACTCGCTCGCCGCCGTACGAGCGGGCGCCCGCCAGATCGAATGCACCATCAACGGCATCGGCGAGCGCGCCGGCAACTGCTCGCTTGAAGAGGTAGTCATGGTCATGCAGACCCGCAATGACCGCTATCCTTATAAGACCGGCATCCACCCCGAACACCTCTACCCCGCCAGCCAGCTTCTGAGCTCCATCATCAGCTTCGGACCCCAGCCCAACAAGGCCATCGTCGGCCGCAACGCCTTCGCCCACGAAGCCGGTATCCATCAGGATGGCTTCCTTAAAGAACCCACCACGTATGAGATCATCAATCCGAAGTCGGTCGGAGTTCCCGAAAGCCGTCTGGTGCTGGGTAAACACAGCGGTCGCCACGCTCTCAAAAACCGTTGCGAAGAGCTGGGTTTCGATCTCAGCCCCGCGGAGCTCGACGCGGTCTATGCTCAGATGACCGCCCTGGCCGATAACAAAAAGGGCCTGATGGACGAGGAAATCGCGGCCATGGCTCGTAGCTGTCGAGAAGTAGCCCAATCGGTAGGAGACTGATAAAACCTTGAATCTCAACATCCTTGTGCTGCCCGGCGACGGGATCGGCCTTGAAGTCACTCGTGAGGCCGTACGCGTCCTGCGCGTCGTAGCCGAAAAATGGAATCACCAGCTCACGCTGCGCGAAGGCCTCCTCGGCGGCATCGCCATCCATAAGACCGGCGGCCCTTTCCCCGCCGAAACCGAGAAGCTCTCGGCCGAAGCCGACGCCGTTCTCATGGGCGCGGTCGGCCTCCCGGAATTCGATAACGTCGCGCCCGAAAAGCGCCCCGAGCGCGGCCTCCTCGGCATCCGCAAGACCATGGGCGTTTACGCGAACCTCCGCCCCGTCCGCAGCTATAAGGCCCTGCTCGATTCCTCGCCCCTCAAGAACCATCTGGTCGATGGCGTCGATATGGTGATCCTCCGCGAGCTCACCGGCGGCCTCTACTACGGCACGCCCCGCGGCATTTTCGAAGACGGCCCGGAACCGCGTGGCGTCAACACCATGGCCTATACCTGGAGCGAAATCGAGCGCATCACCCGCATGGCCTTCGAGCTCGCCCGCAAGCGCCGCAAAAAAGTTACCTCGGTCGATAAGTCGAACGTTCTCGAAACCTCGCAGCTCTGGCGCCGCGTCGTCACCAAAGTCGCGCCGGATTATCCCGATGTCGAGCTCGATCACCTTCTGGTAGACAACTGCGCCATGCAGCTCGTCCTCAATCCGAAGCGCTTTGACATCGTCGTCATGGAAAACATGTTCGGCGACATCCTGAGCGACGAAGGAGCAGTGCTCGCCGGCTCCATCGGCATGCTGCCCTCCGCATCAATCGGCCCGAAGAAGCCCTCCGGCGCCTGGACCGGCCTCTACGAACCCGTCCACGGCTCCGCCCCCGATATCGCGGGACAAAATAAAGCGAACCCCTTCGGAGCAATCGGCTCCGTAGCCGCCATGCTCGAATACAGCTTCGGCCTCACCGAAGAAGCCGCAGCCGTAAACAGAGCGATGGAGGCAGTACTAAACTCAGGCCGGGTAACGGCAGACCTGAGACCGTCCGGCCCACCGGCAACGACGGAACAGGCAGGCGAAGCCGTCTGCGAAGCGATACAAAAATGAAAACTCTAAGCCAAAAGATCTGGGATAACCACATTGTCTTTGAAGAGAAGGGCGCACCCTCCCTCCTCTACATCGACCTCCACATTGTCCATGAAGTGACTTCGCCGCAGGCCTTTTCCGGTCTCCGCGCGCGCGGCCTCAAAGTCCGCCGGCCGGACCGCACCCTCGGCACGGTCGATCACTCCATCCCCACTACGGACCGGTCGCTTCCTATCGTCGACGAGATCGCCGCGAAGCAGGTCAGTCAGTTCGAACAGAACTGTAAGGAATTCGGTATCCCGGCGTTCGGCGCGAAGTCCGAACATCAGGGCATCTGCCACGTCATCGGACCCGAACTGGGCGCCACGCAGCCCGGCATGACCATCGTCTGCGGCGATAGCCACACCGCGACCCATGGCGCGTTCGGCGCCCTCGCGTTCGGTATCGGCACCAGCGAAGTCGAAAACGTTCTCGCCACCCAGTGCCTGCTCCAGCGGCCTTCCACCACGTTCCGCGTGCGTGTCGATGGCAACCTGAAGCCCGGCGTCGGCGCGAAGGACATCATCCTCGCCCTCATCGCCCGCATCGGTATCGGCGGCGGCACGGGCGCGGTCATAGAATACTCCGGCTCCGCCATCCGCTCGCTCGATATGGAAGCCCGCATGACCGTCTGCAACATGTCGATCGAAGGTGGCGCGCGCGCCGGCCTTGTCGCGCCAGACGATGTCACTTTCAACTACCTCCACGGCCGTCCGCTCGCCCCGCAGGGCGCGGCATGGGACGCCGCTGTCGCCGGATGGCGTAAGCTCCCCAGCGACGAAGGCTCGAAGTTCGATCGCGAAGAAATCATCGACGCCAATTCGCTCGAGCCGATGATCACCTGGGGCACCAACCCCGGCATGGGCGTTCCGGTCACCGGCGCGATTCCGAGACCGGAATCCATCGCCGACCTCCGCGAGCGCGAATCGGTCACGAAGGCCCTCAACTATATGGGTCTCGAAGCCGGCAAGCCGATCCTCGGCCATCCCGTCAACGTAGTCTTCATCGGAAGCTGCACCAACTCCCGCATCAGCGATCTCCGCGCCGCCGCCGCGGTTCTTAAGGGCCGCAAGGTCGATCCGAAGGTGCGGGTGATGGTCGTCCCCGGCTCCATGGAAGTGAAGCGCCAGGCAATCGCCGAAGGCCTTCCCGATATCTTCCGCGCCGCCGGCTGCGATTGGCGCGAACCCGGCTGCTCCATGTGCATCGCGATGAATGGCGACCAGTTGAGCCCCGGAGAATACAGCGTCTCCACCAGCAACCGCAATTTCGAAGGCCGTCAGGGCAAAGGTGGACGTACGTTCCTCGCCTCGCCGCTGACCGCCGCCGCCAGCGCCCTCACCGGCGCCGTTACCGACGTGAGGACCATCCTGTGACCCCATTTACCTCATTCCGCTCAAAACTTGTTCCGATCCTGATCAACAACATCGATACCGATCAGATCATTCCCGCGCGCTTCCTCAAGACCATCTCGAAGGAAGGCCTCGACAAGAACCTCTTCTGCGATTGGCGCTACAACGCCGATGGCAGCGAGAAGCCGGACTTCATCCTCAACACCCCGCGCGGCAAAGGCGCCCAGATCCTGCTCGCGGGCGATAACTTCGGCTGCGGCAGCTCGCGCGAACATGCCCCGTGGGCA
Source organism: Bryobacteraceae bacterium (assembly GCA_036500405.1). Lineage (GTDB taxonomy): Bacteria > Acidobacteriota > Terriglobia > Bryobacterales > Bryobacteraceae > BOG-234. Next base: position 24,589 of record DASYCD010000482.1, on the reverse strand, counting down.
ATCACGCAGTTCGGTTTCCGCGCCGTCATCAGCACCAGCTTCGCCGATATCTTCAAGGGCAACTCGCTGAAGAATTCGCTGCTGCCGATTGTGGTTTCGCCAGAGATCCACGCGAAGCTCGTCGCCCTGCCGGCGGATGCGGAAGTGCAGCTCGATCTGCCCTCGCAGACGCTCACGCTGCCCGATGGCACAAAGGTCGAATTCCCGGTCGATTCGTTCAACAAGACCTGCCTGCTCGAAGGCATCGATGAGCTCGGCTGGATCCAGAAGCAGGAAAAATCGATCGCGGCTTACGAAGCGAGCCACCCCGGCACGCTGAACACCACCCTGGCCGCAGCATGAAACGGGCGGCGGCTGTTGGCTTCGTTTGTGCGAGCCTCATCTTCGCGCAAACTCCGACAGTCGCCGCGCCAGACCTCCATCTCGACGCCACCAATCTCTCCGATATCTTCCAGAAGCTCGCGGACTACGCGACCCGCGGAGAGTATACGCGTGAAATCGTCCAGGTAGCCTCCGCCGCCCACAGCTGGGTGGAAACCCGCACGCCGAAGCCAAACGAAAAACTCGCCGCCGTCTTCGATATCGACGAGACCCTGCTCTCGAACGTGCCGAATATACTTCAGTGCGCGTTTTGTTCCTCCAGCATCCAGGCGCAGCTCTTCGCCAATCGCCACCTGCCGCCCATCCCGCCCGTGGTGGACGTCTACAACTTCGCGAAGTCCAGGGGCGTAGCCGTCATCCTGCTGACCGGCCGCTCGGAGCCCGGACGCGCCGCCACTATCGCCGATCTGACAGCCGCCAATATTGACGGCTACGCCGAGCTGCTGTTGCGCCCCGCGGGCAACACCCAACCGGCCGCCATCATGAAAGCCAACGCCCGGAAAGGCGTCGAAGCGAAGGGCTACAAAATTATTCTCAGTATCGGCGATCAGCTAAGCGATCTGGCGGGAGGTTTTGCGGAGCGGACGTATAAGCTGCCGAACCCTTTCTACTTCGTCGAATAGGCTGCTCGATGAAGTAATAGCTGGCGGTGGCGGCTGCAAGCGCCCCTGCGAAATTGAGCGGGAACGGAAGCGGGATCGGGGGCTTGCCGGAAATCGAATCGAAAAACAACTGCTGGAATAGATACAGCGAATAGCTGATCTTTCCCAGCCACATGAGCGGCCCCCAGTTGAGCACCGCGGGAGGAAAAGCGACGACGCGAGCGACGCAGAGCGCCACCAGGATGTTCACGACAAATCGAAAATCGTAAGCGTCGAGCACGAGAATGGCGGGCACGAATACCCATGTGGGCACTCTCACGCGGATCGGATAGAGCGCCAGCAGGCATCCCAGAGCGATGGGCCCGCAAACAACCGGAAACGCATAGTGCAAGGCCGGATTGATGGCCTTCAGGGGAAACGCAAAGATCGCAGCGATTGCGATGAAAGTCCAGGTCCGCCGACCGGTGAACGCGATCGCCAAAGGCCACAGAATATAGAACTGCTCCTCCACGGAGAGCGACCACAGATGCCCGATCATCCAGGCCGGATGAGGATCGAAGTTGACGGTCCAGGTGAAAATGTAAGGCCAGTCGGCCTTCGGAGCCCCCAACAGTATCGCGGCGATCAGGAACACCGCGAACGCCGGCAGAATCCGCCGGGCCCGATGAGAGTAGAACCGCTTGAGCGACGGTTCTTTCAGCAATATCGTCGTAATCAAAAAACCGGAGATAACAAAGAAAACCCGAACCCCAAGGTCGGCATGCAGAAACAACAGCTGAAACCAGAACGGATGCGTCCCCGGCGCCTGCGAATGGCTGATCAGCACCAGGACGATCGAAATCGCCCGCAGCCCGTCCAAAGACGGTATCCGCTTGCCTGAGTTCCTCACACTCGTATGCTAGCTTCTGTTGGGGGGCCGACCCTCCGCCCGGCGCAACCCATGAACAACCGTCAGGTACGTCTCTTCTTCGCAGCCCTCTTCGCCCTGACGCTCTTACTCCGCCTCGCCCACTCCCAACTCCTCTGGCCCGACGAAGACTACCACCTCGCCGCCGCGCAACAACTCCTCCACGGCAAAATCTTCTACCGCGACTTCTGGTACGACAAACCCCCGCTCAGCGCCCTTACCTACGCCATCCTCGGCGCCCCCACCGGCTGGCAGCTGCGAGTCTTCGACGCCGCGTATATCCTCGGCATCTGCGCCATAGCCTTCCGCTTCACCCGGGACGTCTTCGGAGAGCGCCAGGCCATAGCCGCGACCGCCCTCACCGCCTTCTTCCTTAGCTTCGACCTCCCGGACGGCATCATCCCCATCGCCCCGGACTTCTTCCTGATCCTCCCGCACCTCCTCGCCATCTGGTGCGCCTGGCGAAAGAAGCCGCTCGCGGCCGGTGGCTGGTGCGGCATCGCATTCCTGTTCAATCCAAAAGGCATCTTCGTCCTCGCAGTCTGCGGAGCATGGATGTGGCGGGACATCCCGCTCCTCCTCGCCGGCTTCGCCATCCCGAACGCAGTGGCCGCCGTCACGCTGGCGGCCCAGGGCGCGCTGATCCCCTATTTCGAACAAGTCTGGAAATGGGGCGCCATCTACGCGAAGACGCCCCCCGCAGCCTCGACATTCGGCGAAGCCCTGCGCCGCAGTCTCGGGTGGATCGGCTTCCACGCCACCCTCATCCTCGGCTGCATCGCCTTCTGGTGGAAAGAACGAACCCAAACCGCCCGCCTGCTCGCGATCTGGGCCGCCATCTCCTGCCTGGCGGTAGCCTCCGGAGGCCGCTTCTCACACCGCTACTTTCTCCAACTCCTGCCGGTCCTCGCAATCGCCGCCGGATACGGCCTGGCCTGGGCATCGTCCGCAGGCTCGCGCTGGAGAGCCGTCGTTCTCGCCGCAGGCTTCGCTCTGATCGTCCCAATCGTCCGCTTCGGACCCCGCTACATTCTTCTGGCTACCGGCCAACAAAAGGACTGGGCCGATGCCGTCCTCGACCGCGACAGCCGCGTTGTCGCCGACTGGCTCCGCGACAACCGCCAGCCTGGCGACACCCTCTTCGTCTGGGGTTACCGGCCCGACGTCTTCGCTTATACGCGAATGCCGGTCGCGTCCCTATTCTGGGATTCCCAGCCGCTCACCGGCGTCCCCGCCGACCGCCATCTGACCGAGAGCGCTTCGCTCATCCCCGAATGGTCTGCGGTAAACCGGCTGGTCCTCACCGCATCGAATCCAACCTGGATTGTCGACGGCCTCAGCCTGCTCAATCCGAAGCTCGCCATCGACCAATATCCCGAGCTGCGGACCTGGCTTCGCAGCTACGAACCGGCCTACCGGACCCCCCGCACCGTGGTCTACCGCCGGTGCTATCATTGCCCTTCGATCCCGAAATGACCCAATCCTTATCGGGCAAAATCGCCATTGTTACAGGCGCTTCGGAAGGCATCGGCGCACGCCTGGCGGCCGCGCTGCGTGCGCGCGGAGCCCGTGTCGCGCTGGTTGCGCGCAGCGAAGACAAGCTGAGGGCAGTTGCCGGTCCCGAAGATCTCGTCATCCCCTGCGATCTGACGCAGGACGCCACGCGCCCCGCCGTCATCGACCGAACCATCGAGCGATTCGGCCAGATCGACATCCTCATTAACAACGCCGGCCGCGGCTCATACTACAGCGCGATCGCCAATCCGCTGGACGACGCCCGCGGCATGTTCGATCTGAATTTCTTCGCGCCGTTCCATCTGGCGCAACTGGCCGCGCCCTGGCTCCAGAAGACAAAAGGAACCCTCGTCAATGTCAGCTCCATTGCCGGTCAGATGAGCCTGCCGTGGCTGGCGGTGTACTCGTCCAGCAAGTTTGCGTTGGCGTCCTTGACCTCGACGCAGCGGATGGAACTCGGGCGCTACGGAGTCAACGTGATGGCCGTATTCCCCGGCTATGTCGATACCGGCTTCCAGGCAAACGCAACCGGCGCGGCTCCGCCTCCGTCCGTTGTGAAGGGTAAGCGCTTCGCCGTGACTTCAACGGAATGCGCCGAGGCCATCGTGCGCGGCATCGAGCGCCGGAGTAAGGTCGTCGTCACCCCGCGCATCGGATGGATACCGGTCTGGATAAATCGCTTATTTCCGGCTATTGTGGAATCACAGGTAGGGAAAGCGTGATATGCACCTGAAGCTGAAGCGCACCCCAGGGATTTTCATCACGGGCTTCATGGGCTCGGGCAAAACAACCGTGGGCCGCATCGTGGCCGAGCGGCTGGGCTGGGAATTCGTCGATCTCGATCGCGAGATTGAAGAGCTCGAGAAAGACACGGTCGCGAACATCTTCGCGAAGCGCGGTGAAGCCGAATTCCGGCGCATCGAGACCGACGCCATTCAGCGCTGGCTGCGGAAAATCGAATGCGGCGCCCCGACTGTGATCGCCTTGGGCGGCGGCGCATTCGTGCAGCCGAATAACTACGAGATGCTCGGCAACAACGGCATTTCCGTGTGGCTCGATTGCTCGCTCGATGTAGTGGAAACGCGCCTCGCCGGCGCCGATGACACCAGACCCCTCGCGCGCGATAGGGAAGCATTCCGCAGGCTCTATAACGAGCGCAAGGTGCTCTATGGGCGGGCGGATTATCGCGTCAACGGAGATCTCGACTACGACGAGGCGGCCGGCGAAATCGTGAACCTTCCACTCTGGATCTAGATGCCTCGAAATCTCCGGCGCGACGCTCGCGCGATATTCAAAGCCGCGGTGGATGCGGCGAATCCTGCTGCCATGGTGGAGAAGACGCTGCGCGCGCGGAAGGATCTCGACCGCTATGACCGCATTTTCGTCGTGGGCGGCGGCAAGGCTGGCGGCACCATGGCCAAGGCCGCCGAGCGCGTTCTCGGGAAGCGGATCACGGCAGGCTGTGTCGCCGTGAAAGACGGCGATCCCACGAAGTGCCGGCATATCGATCTGCACCCGTGCGGACATCCGGTGCCCGATCAGCGTGGAGTCGAAGCGGCAAATCGAATCGCGGCGCTCTGTGAGACCGCGGAGGCGAAGGATCTGGTGTTGTGTCTGCTGTCGGGCGGCGCGTCCGCGCTGCTGCCCGCTCCCGCTCCGCCGATCACGCTCGCCGAGAAGCAGGAGACGACGAAACTGCTGCTCGCGTGCGGCGCGACGATCCATGAGATCAACGCGGTACGCAAGCATCTTTCGGTGATCAAAGGCGGACGTCTGGCGAAGTTCGCCGCGCCCGCGCGCGTGTTGACGCTCGCGCTTTCGGACGTAGTGGGCGATCAACTCGATGTGATCGGCTCCGGTCCCACCGCCCCGGACGAAGCTACTTTTGCGACTGCCCTCGTGGTGCTCGATCGCTACGGCATCCGCGCGAAAGTTCCGGCCCGCGTGCGCGAGATGCTGGAAAAGGGAATCGACGAATCGCCGAAGCCGGGCGATCCTTTGTTCGCGCGAGTCGAAAACATCATCGTCGGCAGCAATCAGAAATCGCTCGAAGCCGCGGCGGCAAAAGCGAAATCACTCGGCTATAAGACGATGATTCTCGCCAGCACGATCGAAGGTGAAACGCGCGATGTGGCACGGATGCACGCGGCAATCGCGCGGCAGATCCGGACGAGCGGCCAGCCGTTGAAGACGCCAGCGTGCGTCGTCTCCGGCGGCGAGACGACAGTCACGATTCACGGCAAAGGCAAAGGCGGCCGTAATCAGGAATTCGCCCTCGCGGCGGCGATCGATCTTGCGGGACTGAAGGATGCGCTGGTTTTCAGCGCCGGCACCGACGGGACCGACGGACCTACGGACGCGGCCGGAGCACTGGCAGACGGCAAGACCTCCGAGCGATCGGGGATGGACGCCGCGAAACAGGCGCTCGCGGAAAACGATTCTTATCCGTTCTTCGAAAGTCTGGAAGACCTGGTGATCACGGGATCGACCGGAACGAACGTTATGGACGTCCACCTGGTGCTGGTGGGTTAGTTTTGCTTCTTTTCTGGAGGACCGCCTTCTCCAGTTCGCGGATATCTTCCAGCGTGAGCTTTCCGGATTCGACGAGTTGCGCCATCATGGGCTGCGGGCGTCCTCCGAAGAAGCTCAAAATCTCATCGAGAACGCTGTCGCGGGCGGCTTCCTGTTCGACCAGCGGTTCGAAGATATCGGTGTTCCCGACCTTCCGGACGCGGCGGACAGCGCCTTTGGCTTCCATCCGGTAGACGGTGTTGGTGATGGTGGTGTAGGCGGGGCGGGGTTCAGGAAACGACTCCTGAATTTCCCGCATGGAGGCTGTGCCTTTGGTCCACAGGGCTTCGAGAATCCGGAGTTCCAGCCTGGGGAGCTTGGGACGGTTCATCTGGCTCAAGCTTACTATCAGGTGGTAATGCGGTCAAGCGAGAAGTTCTAGCCGTGGCCGAGCTTCATAGCCCAGCCGATGCCGAACAGCGCGACGATGAAGCAGCCGAAGCAGTAAACCCCGTAGCGCACGCGCTCATCCTGCGTCTTCTTCGTCGTGATGCCCATGACGACGGAGGTGAAAAGCGAGAACAGGAATGCGGCTTCGAAATGCGAGAGATTGATCTTCGGCATGGGTTATTCCTTCTTCCCCGTGGCAATCTCGAAGGCGTCCACCATGGCGAGTATGTTCAGCAGGCCGGCGGTCACCAGGAATTTGGTGCCGTAATCATGGACGTCGCCCGGCATATCGGGCTGCGAGTAGCCGAACATTGCGGTCAGGATATAGATGCCGCCTGCCGCTAGGTCGGAAACAAAGCCGCCGTAGTTGATGAGGGTGGTGAGGTAATCCGTGCCCTTATCAGGCGAGAACATCATGCCCTGCATGGCGAGGCCGAGCAGGAACATCACGAGAACGCAGCCGAACAACAGGAGTCCGCGACCGGTTTTTTTCAGCAGGAAATGGCCAGCTCCCGGAATGGCCCAGGCTGCCACTACCGGCCAGAGCCAAACGCTCATCGGCGGCATGGGTTCAGCGGCGGGAGGTGCGGTTGTTTCCATGTTTTGGGGCTAAATTTGAGGGTATCACGCGGCTGATGGGCCTTCCCGTTCCCCCCACTTCAGTTTCTGACGCAGCACATCAAAGAACGTTTTGTCCGGATTCTGGATGAGAAGTACTTCGGAGGTAGAGGCCCTGCATTCCACCTGATCGCCGGGCTCGAGGGCGCCGCCGACCTGGCCATCGACGGTCAGGAAGGAGTCGTCATCTTTCACATGACTGATGACGCGGATGGGGAGACTGCCGGGGATCAGCAGCGGCCGGTTGGTCAGGGTATGGGGGCAGATCGGGGTGACGCAGACGGCATTCACCGTCGGAAACACGATGGGTCCGCCAGCCGCGAGCGAATAGGCGGTGGAACCGGTGGGGGTGGAGACGATCAGGCCGTCAGCCTTGTATTCGGATACGAAGGTGTCGCCGGCCCAGACATCGAGATCGACGATGCGCGCGATGGAGGATTTGGCGATGACGACGTCATTCAGGGCGTCGTATTCGGCCACTTTTTCGCCGCCGCGAATGACGGCGACGTGGAGCCGGCCGCGGCGCGTGATGCGGAAATCGCCGGAGAGCGTACGTTCGAGCTCCGGGAAGAAATCCTTGATCGGAATGGAGGTCAGGAAGCCCAGGCTGCCGAGATTGACCGCGAGCAGCGGAATAGCGCGGCCGCCGAGAGCGCGGGCCGCGGAAAGAAGCGTGCCGTCTCCGCCCAGGACGATGGCCAGATCGCAGCCTTCGGCAACGGAAGCGCGCGGAAGTCCAGTCACACCGGAACCCGCGTAGCTGGCGGCCACATCATCCAGACGTACTTCGACGCCGCGGGCGGCGAGCCACGCGAGGAGTTCCGGCACCAGACGTATTGCGGCCGGGGCTTTCGGCTTGGCGAAGACGCCGACGGTTTTGGCGCCGCTGTTATTTATGTCCATACAACAGGAATTCCCTGTTCCCCTCTGCGCCGGTGATCGGGCTGTCCGCGATCTCGACGGCGAGATTCAATTCTTCCACACTGGCGCGTACTTTGGCGCACGCTGCCTGATGGAGTTCCGGATCGCGCACGATGCCGCCTTTGCCGACCTGCCCGCGGCCCACTTCGAACTGCGGTTTGATCAGGATCACCATGCGTCCGGTGTCGGGTTTGAGTACTCGCGCGATGGCCGGGATGATGATGGTGGCGGAGATGAAGCTGACGTCGCAGACGGCGATCTCAACAGGCTCGCCGAGGTCGGCGAGTTCAAGATTGCGGGCGTTGAAATTTTCGTGGAGGACGACGCGCGGGTCGCCGCGCAGGCGCCAATCGATCTGGCCGGCGCCGGTATCGACCGCGTGGACTTTCGCGGCGCCGTGCTGGAGCAGGCAGTCGGTGAAGCCGCCGGTGGAGGTGCCGATATCGGCGCAGACAGCCCCCGTAGGGTCGATGGCGAAGCGCTTCAGCGCGCCTTCGAGTTTGAGACCGCCGCGGCTGACATAACGAAGCCGGCCGCGCACTTCGATGTGGGCGCCTGGCGGCATGGGGCGACCGGCTTTATCGGCGCGGGCGCCATCGACGAAGACGTCTCCGGCCATGATGAGCGCGCGGGCTTTCTCGCCGGTTTCCGCGAAACCGTTTTCCACCATCCAGCGATCGAGGCGGATTTTTTCCACCGCTTTAGGATTTGCGGCGCACGATGAGATCGGCAATCTCGTGCAGCCATTTTGCGGGTTCGCCGAAAACGTTTAGCGACTCATGCGCGCGTGCGCATTCTTCGCTCGCCATTTCTCGCGAGCGTTCGAGTCCGTAAACGGCGGGGAAAGTGATTTTGCCCTGGGCTTCGTCTTTGCCTGCGGTCTTACCGAGGGCTTCGGATGATTCCTCGACGTCGAGGATGTCATCCACGATCTGGAAGGCGAGGCCCGCGTGTTCGCCGTATTGCGAGAGTGCGTCGAGTTGTGGGGCGTTCGCGCCTGCCGCGATGCCGCCCATCCGAACGCTGGCGCGGAGCAGGGCTCCGGTCTTCGCGCGATGGATGCTGTCGAGCAGTTCGGGAGTTGGGGGCTGGCGCTCGCCTTCGATATCGGTGACCTGGCCGCCGATCATGCCATCTACTGTGCCGGAGGCGAAGGAGAGCTCGCGGATCAGGGCGACCACTCGCGCCGGCTCGGTGTTCTCCATGACGCTCAGCGTCTGAATCGCGAGAGTGAAAAGCGAATCGCCGGCGAGGATGGCCATGGCTTCGCCGAACACCTTGTGGCATGTCGGTTTGCCGCGGCGGAAATCGTCGTTATCGAGCGCGGGGAGATCGTCGTGGATCAGCGAATAGGTATGGATCATCTCCAGCGAGCAGGCGGCGTTCATGATGTCCGGCGCGTCTTTGTTGACGGCTGCCGCCGCGGAGATGCAGAGAATGGGACGTATCCGCTTGCCGCCGGCGAAAAGGCTGTGGCGCATGGCGCGATGGATCGTCGTCGGATGTGCGGATTCGGGCGGCGTGAGGCGATCGAGCGCGGCATCGACGCGGCGCTGCTGTTCGGCGAGAAATTCCTGAAGGGTCATTGAGGGGGAGGCGCTACTTTCCATCGGCGAATGGCTCGGGCTGCCACGAGCCTTCCCGGCGGATGAGCTGTTCCACGCGGGTTTCGGCCTCTTCGAGTTGTTTGCGGCAGGTTTCGCTGAGCTGCATGCCGCGGGAAAACAACTGGAGGGAGCGATCGAGGGGCAGATCGCCTGATTCGAGTTCTTTTACCACTTTTTCGAGCTCGTCAAGGGACGATTCAAAATTGCCTGGATTCCCCGGCGGCGGGTCGGAAGCGGCCATCGGTTCATTTTAACGTGTGACTGGCCCTTTTCTTGCGTAGGGCAGCGGTGTGGTGTGTCCGGTTTGCGAGCGTGAGATCGAGCCTGTGGATTCGAGCCCGGCCCGGATGGAGCGGGAGAACGAGATTCGCGAATCGTTTGTGACGGAGCGACTGGGGCATCGGGCGGAAGATCCGGAAAACATGGACCTGACGAAATTCATGCACGGCGGGCCGGCGCGGCTGCTGCGGTGTGAGTGCTGCGGGTTGCTTTCGCGCGATGAGGAGTCGCGGGCGCATTATGAGGATGACCTGTACGATCCCGCTCTGATGAGGCATCTGTATCCGCGTTATGTGCGAGCGTTCGAACAGAAGCGCGGCTTATATCAGCCACTGTTGCGGGCGAATGCGGAGGTACTGGAAGTCGGGAGCCATTTGGGCGCGTTCCTGCAAACGGCGGAGGAGTGGGGATGGCGACCGACTGGGCTGGATATCGGCGCGGCGACGAGTGAGTTCGCACGGCGGCAGGGCGGGACGGTGAAGCGTGTTTCGCTCGATGATTACTCGCCGCGATTGCGGAGGCCGGAAGCGATTTTCATCTGGAATTGTTTTGAGCAACTGGAGCAGCCGGGGGCATTGTTGCGGCGTGCGCGCGCCATGCTGGCCCGGCATGGGCTACTGGTGGTGCGGGTACCAAATGCCGAATTCTATCTTCGCGAGCGTGAGCGCAGGGCGGGGCGGCGGTTACTGGGCTATAACAATCTTCTCGGTTTTCCTTATCGATTCGGTTACTCGCGCGGATCGCTGCAGCGCGTGCTGGCGCGTTCCGGATTTACTCCTGTTTCCATGCATGAAAGCGGATTGTTAACGCCTCCTTATCCGGACTTATCGCGGCGAATCCGTCAGGAATGGAAGACAGTTCGCGATAGTGGCGCGTGGATTGAAATCGTGTGCCGATGATCGGCGACCTTAATTTTCAGACCGTGGCGGCTTCGCTATTGGACCAAGTGGCATGGCTCTCACTCAGCCGGGCCACCACGATCGTCATGTCGTCATGCTGCGGCGCGCCGTCGACGAAGGCGTCGGCTGACACCATCAGGCGCTCGATCAGCGGCATCGCTTCAAGCTCGCGGCTGGGAATCACGCAATCCATCATCCGGTCTTCGCCCCATTCGTCATCGGCGGCGTTCATGGCTTCGCTGATGCCGTCGGTATAGCCGACAAACACATCGCCCGGCTCCAAAACGATTGTTCCCTGATCGAACGACGCGACCGGCATCAATCCAATCACCGAGCCACCGGTTTCGAGACGAACAACTTCGCCGGATTTCCGGAACACCATCGGCGGATTGTGGCCTGCGTTGACGTACGTCATCTCGCGCGTCACCGAGTCGAACTCGGCATAGAAAAACGTGGCGTACTTGCTGGAGAGGGAACTTTCGTATACCAGACGATTCAGGTTCGTCATCACGAGCGTGAGATCGGGCTGCGGCTGAGTGGTCTGTCCGCGAAGGAACGCGCGCAGAGTCGCCATCAGGAGCGCCGCGGGAATTCCCTTCCCTGAAACGTCGCCGATGGCGATGCCCAACTGCGTTTTCGAAAGCGAGATGAAGTCATAATAATCGCCACCGACGCCCATGGCGGGACGGCAGGCGCCGGCGTAATTGAGTCCGGGTACCGGCGGATAACTTTGCGGGAAAAGGCGGTCCTGCACTTCATGCGCAATTTCGAGCTCGCGCTTTTGCTTCTCGCGCGCGGCAACTTCGGAGCGGATGGCGTCGGTCAGGCGTCCGTTTTCGAGAGCGAGGCCGGTCTGAGCGGCGACGGAATCGAGCAGGCGAATGTCCGTGCTGGAATAGGGCTCCTCGGATTGCTTCGGGCCGAGGCTCATGATGCCGAGAATTTTTTCGTTGAGCGAAAGCGGGAGCAGCAGTTCGGCTTTCAGTTCTTCGAGAGCGCGGCGCTCGGGCTCGGAGGCGTGCTGGACCCAGGAATCGGCATCATCGAAGGAGACCATGCTGTGCTGGGCTTTTCGAAGACGGCCAACGGTGACGCCATCGCCGGGGATTTCGATGGGCGGCGGCGTTGCGTAGCCGACGGCATGCGCGAGGCGATAGGAGCCACCGGCATCGAGCAGAATGGCGACGCCTGGAACGTGGAGCGATTCGGCGATGCGTGAGGCGACTGTTTCGAGGAGCGGTCCGGTTTCCACCATGGTGCGGATCTGCGAAGCGAGGCCGGTGAGGATGGCGTCGGTTTCGTAGGCTTCGCGGAAGAAGCGGCGGTCGATCCAGGCGCGGAGACGAAGCGCGAAGCCGCGGATTCCGGCGAGCAGAGCGAAGCCGCCGGAAATCACGGCAATGCGTACCAGAACGCTGCTGTGCTCGCTCATGGTGGCGGCGGCGATGACGATGGCGATGCTGATCAGGATTTGCAGAATGCCGACGCCGCGCGTGGCCAGCAGATACTGGACGCCCTGACGGATGAAGACGCGAACGTCCATGGCGCGGTGGACGACGATCGCATAGGCCATGGCGAGCGGGAAGGCGGGGTAGAGCAGGGCGAAGCAGTATTCAAGCCAGGCGGGAAAGACCGTGCTGCCGGAGAACCAACGGGATTCGACAAGAAAGAGGAGAAAAGAGAAGACGCTCGCGGCGGCGCCAATATCGAGAATCAGAAGCCGGCGGCGCGCGTCACGGCTGGGCGTCGTGATGGTTTTCCAGATCAGCGCCGCGACTCCGCAAAGAGGGGCAATGATCCAGACGACGGCGCCGAAATCGCCTTCGCGACCGGTGAGCAGATTAATGATGGACTGAAAGTACGGGCTCCAGGCGAGGTGCGTGGTCCATGTGGCCACATTGATGGATTCCACTACGGCGACCGTGATGAGTTGGCCCACGATCAGCCAGGTAAACCAGGGGAAGCGGCGATCAAGTTCGAGACGCTCCGGAAAAGTGATGCCGAAAAGCATAAGCGCGGCCGGCGCAATCAGGTCGCAGAATACGCGAAAGACGATGAACAGATTCGGCAGGATTCCGGCATGACCGAAAATTTCCTGGGGGAGATCGTTGTCGAGGGACGTGGCCATGCTGATCAGAACAGCCAGCAGCAGCCATGCGGCGCGGTCGCGAATACGGATAGCCGCCACCCAGAAGCCGAGCGCCATACAGAGGAAGGGCACGGTGATTCGCAGCAGAATGATGCCGAACCAGGTATCGAAGCCGCCTGCCATTACTGTGCGAAGCGGGCGCAGTAGAATGGCGACGGTGCGCGGGGGCTGATCGCCTGTTTGCACGAGGACGTGGAGGGTGTCGCCAGGCTTTGCCTGGAGAATGCGGCCGTAATAGTCGACGAAACCGGTGATGGATTGGCCTTCAATGGCGATGAGTTTGTCGGATCGCTTTATGCCGGCGGCGATTGCTTCGGAGCCGGGATCGAGGATGCCCCAGTTGGCGTCGCCGAGGTAGAACGGGTAGCGGACACGATTGTCGGCGTGGAGAGTGCTATCGATTTCGTGGTATGCGATGCGCGCGAAGTAGGAGACGGAGAGGACGAACAGCGCGGCGAGAGCGGCGTAGGCGAGCGTGGACCGGTGGATCGCGGATCGCCAGGCTGGCATGTCCTGTCATTTTGGCATGGTTCAGCGGCGGTTCATAGCGGGGATCTCGCAGCCGATCAGGCGGAGGCCGTTTGAGCGCCACTGGAAATAAAATGTGCCGCACGGGCCTTCCCCTACGCGACCGTGCTTCCGCACCGTCCGCGCGCTTTGAGAGCTCCTGGCAAAAGGCATGCGGATCGTGGAGCCATGCGGGCACCGGTCCTTTTAATACGCCAGCGGATTGGGGCGCATCTGGAAATGCACCACTTTCGGCAGCGTGCCCTTGCCGGTCTCGCTGTGGAACGGCGTGCGCGTGCCCCATGTCGTCCAGACGCCTTTGCCTTTCCAGCCGGCTTTCGGATCGTCGACGCGGCCGTCCATGCCTTTTGCGAAGAAGCCGAGGGGATACGGCACACGGAGGACTGCCCACTTGCCATTCACCAACGCGAGCAGCGCGTCGGACGAATTGCCGGTTTCGATCGGCGTGTTTTTGCCGAGGCCGAGGGTGTCGAACACGTCGACCCAGTCGTAATAGTGCGAATCGGCTGAGCCGCTTTCCTTCACGTTTTTAAAATTGGGACCGGGGCTGGGGTAGAGAGTCCAGCCTTCGGGACAGTGTTGCCCAGTCGCGTTGGGGCCGCTCAGCGGAGCTTTGCATTTGCGGCGATCGAAGCTGGCGAGGTGTCCGCTGCCGAGCGCGACCCACGCAACGCCGTTACCGTCGACATCCATGCCGCGCGGCGAAAAGCCGGAAACCGGCGCCTTAGGATTATTCCACGGAACTTCGTAGAATTCGGCCAGCGCAGTTTCTGGCGGATTCTTTCCCGGATTGATGCGCACGATGCCTCCTGGGAAGCCGAGGACGGAGCCCCAAATCATGCCGTCCGGCGCGATGCCGATGCCGTAAAATGCGGCGTTGATGCGGGTGTCCTTTTGGGGATCAAGCTTCGCGTTCATGATCGCCGCGGTCCCGAAGCTTTCGCCGCTTGGCGCGGTGATGACCTTCTGCTCGCCTTCGGTGTAGTCATCGCGCTTGCCGTTGCCGTTGGTGTCGAGCACCAGTGCGGTCCAGCCCTGCGATTTCGCGGCGTCATGCGTCTCATCCCACATCTTCGTGTTGAGCCAGCCGACTACGCCGCCGCCACCGCCGCTTGTTGTCCACAGAGTGTTGTTGGCGTCCTTCGCGAACATCAGATGGTGGGTGGAGAAGCAGGTGTCGATCATCTCCGACTCCTTTTTGGCGGGGTCGTAGACGCCAAGCTGACGGCCGGATGACGAGAGCGGCGTGAGCTTCGCGGAGATGTTGCCGGACTTGCAGAAATCGGGCTGGCGATTCGAGGGGCGCAGGCGGCCGGTGTACCAGACGCGGCCTTTTTCGTCGAACATCGGGTTGTGAACCGTGGTGTGCGAATCCCAGATGGCCTCATCGCCCCAGATGGCGGAGGGCTGCAGCGGCTTCGGCTGACCGGGCGTATCGGGGTCGCGATACGGCACCTTGACGGTGCTGGTGGTGTGGTGGACCGGATCGAGGACCGGCAGCACGTCGCGGCTTTCTTCAGGCGAACCATAGATCATGCCGTTGGCGTTGACGGAGGGGTTGCGCTTGTCGGTGGAGATTTCGTCGTGCAGATAGGATTTCTCATCGGCGTAGTCCCATTGCGTGATGACGACGTTGCGTTCAATGCCCTGCGGGCGCGGCGGAGTTTCGGCGGGGATTTCGCCTTTGGCGATACGATCGGTCCAGTCGCCGAACAGCGCGAGGGCGCGTTCGGGGCCGAGTTGGCTGATGCCGCCCTGCATCGCGGAACCGGCCTGACCGGATTGAATACGGCGCTTCCACTGCTGCGCGGGCGAATCGAGCGAGGCGAACATTTGCGGGATGGTGCGCGTGTAGTGATTGCCGAGTTGATGGCAGGATTCGCAGCTATCGGTCTTGACGAGGTGCAACCACTGGTCCTGATTCTTCACGTTCGGGTTGATGCCGTTGCCGCCTGGGCCGGTGCCTGGGAATTCGGATTTTTCGGGCACGTTCATCATGGCGTACCAGTAGAGCCCGGGATAGAGTTGCGCGGCTGTCTTCCGGTCGGGCGCGACGGTGGGATGCAGTGTAATGAGTTTGCCAGGCTCCGTGGTGACTTTTGGCGAATCGACAAGGCCGTAGCCGCGGGCCCAGACTGTGTATTTGGCGCTCGGGAGATCGGGCACGACGAACTGGCCTTTGTCGTTCGTGACCACTTCTTTGATGTAGCGCGTGGGGAGATCGGTGGTTTCGGCGATGACCCAGACGCCGGTCTCGGGACCGGTGGGGCTGGTGACTGTGCCGCCGATGTCTTTGGCCGAGATCTTCACCGCGGCATTGCTTTGCTGAGCGTTGCCTTGTTGGGAATGGAGTAAAAGCGCCGCGGCGGCGGTTGCGGCGAGGGCGCTGAAAGCAAGGAATCGTGTGGAAGGCATGCGGGGCCTCCTGATCTGGGTATTCCGGCGGCTTTATTATATAGCGATTTTTGGCGCTAATTGCCAGTAGGGTTGGTCTCGATGCGATCAATGACGACCACTTCCGCCGAGGCAGATCTCAGTGCTTCATCGTATGGCCGTTCGCGCCCTTGAGATGGCCGCGCTTGCGTGAATCCGTGATCACGGTTACGGGCGGGACAGCGGTCGCGACAGGGCGTATGCCGTAAACATTCACTCTTCCCGAGAAAGTGGCCATGTAGACGCGTCCATTGGCGACGGTGGGCGGCACGTACTTCGCGAAATCGAAATAATCGCTGCGATCGTTCACGATGCTGCTCCAGAGCGGCCCTGCTTTGACATTCTCCGCGTCGAACGCGTAGAGGCAGCCGCGGACGATTTTCACCCACGCATCGTCCGTACACGGGATGGACGCCCAGAGAACGCCGTCCTTACCCTGGTTCGCGGAAATGGAGAGAAACCCTCCCGGCATTCCTTTGTTGCCCATCATTCCCTTTGCCGGATGCGTGTCGAATTTACCCAGCGCCGCCTCGTAGCGATAAGAACGCAGATTGTCTTCTTCCGGCCAGACATAGATATGCGGACCGGACTTATCGCTCTTCCAGAAAACCGGCGATCCATGAATATGGTGGTAGCCGATGTTGAAAATCGGCGGGTCAATCCAGGCGAACAGCGCAAGGAACTGGGGACGCCAGTATCGCGCCGCCTGAAAAATCTGAACGCCCGGCTGGAATCCCGAGCCCTGGCCGGTGGAAGGCCGCTGAGTCGGGTCGGCGCCTCTGAGGAGATAGATTCGCCCCTCTTTGGACGCGATCATCACCTTGTCGTCCGGCAGAAGCACCGGGCCGCTCGAGCCCAGATCGATATCGAACGTGTTGAGGTCGCTGACATTTTTGGGCGCGAACCACGACGCGATTTTGAGGCCGGGCGTGAGACGAATGAGGTTGTTCCCGAACTGCGCACCGGGCACGAATGTGCCATTGCCCGTGGCGGCGTAGACGTTACCGTTCGAGTCGGCCGCGAGTCCGTTGCCTGCCTGCCAGATGCCGCCTTCGGTCCCTCCTGGCGTGGTGCAGAACTGGGCGATGGGCAGCAGGGTGCCGGCATCGAAGGAGAAAATCCAGCCTTGCCATGGCGGCGCGTCCTGATGCGAGCCGAATGCAACGTAGATGCGGCCGTCGGATTCCAGAAGCGCGGCGCGCTGCAATTCGCGGCGAGCGGCGTCGGCTGGCGGAATCGGCGAGGTTGCGGACTTTCCATCGAGCGGCGGCGGCACCGTGATTTCCTGCATCTTCGACTCGCCGGTTTTGAGGTCGAAAGAGAAGAGACGGTAGTAAACGGGGCAGTCGTCGGTCGCCTCAGAGCCGTCGTTTGGCGCGCAGGGATAGTGGGAATCCGCAATCTTGGCGACCGCATACAGGCGGTTGCGCGCGCGATCGATGACGGGCGTACTGGTGATGCCGATATACGGCATGATGTTGTACGAGCCGAGTTCCGCGCCGGCGTCTTTTGGAATGCGGTCGAAAGGGAAAGGCTGGCCGAGGTCCTGTGTCCAGATGAGAGGATGCACGCGGTCGGCGTCCTTCGAAGCATCGAAGGCGTAGACCTGGTTTCTCATGGTGGCGACGTAGAGGACATCGCGCAGGGGGCCGTCGTCGAACTGAAGACCGGAGACGAAGAGTGGCTGGGCGTATACCTGGCCATCGACACTGTAGGAAAACAGACGCCCGAATTCGTGCTGGACTTTCGCGGGAGTGAGTTCGGCTTCGTCCAGGACCGCGCCGCGCCGGGTGACGTCGTTGTGGTGCGTCAGGACGTCCGCAGCGAAGATAAAAGGGCTGAAGATAAGGAGCGCGGACGCAAGAAATAGCGCCCCGGATGAAGGCGGAGTTCCCAAACCGCAACTGTACACCATGGGAAGAGGGGCAAGAGTACTATGCTTGCTAGTCCGTCAGCTTTTTAATCTCTGGATAGTTCAGGAGATACGCGCGGCGCTGTTCGAAGAAGGGCTTCAGTCCGAGGCGCGGGGCGGCGGTGGGGCCGCCGAAGCTATTGGGGTTCTCCTCGTAGAGGCCGACCCTGAACATATCGGCCGGGAACAGCTTGTGGCCGTCCGCTTTTACATCTAGCGCGATCATGGTCTCGTAGCGCTTCACGACGGGTTCCATTTTCGTCCAGTCGAATGAATCGCGAGCGATGTCGCGTAGGTATGTGAGGTATTTCACGCGCAGCGACGGGACGGTGACGAGGCGGTTCAGCAGAGCTTTGCGAGAATCCTCGGCGCCGGCGAAGGGATCGAGCTCAACGTTAACCGGCTGGCGCATTCCGCCTCGGCCGCCGCCTTCGGGCTCGCGGAAGGTTTCGTTGACATCGTGCGGGATGATGTGGAACTTGCCCTTCTCATCCTCATAAATGCTGTAGTCGCTCATGCGGACCCAGAAGCCGTCGTTATTGATGGTGGCTTTGTCCATCGCCAGAAACTTCAGCGCGCCGTCTATATCCAGAATTGGCTCGAGCGCTTTCTCCAGCCGGTCTGGCGGGGTTTGCGAGAGAACTTTCGTCAGGTTAATCAGATCGGCCCATGCTTTCGGATCGTCTTTGGTTTTGATCTCGTAGTGGGTCTTATAGGCGGCTGCGTCGTCGCCAATGTACGCCAGCCCGGCCTGCGCGCCTGGATTGCCCGGTATTTTCCAGCGATTTCCTTTCTTCGTCTGGAAATTGTCCTGAATTAAGTCGGCATTGAACGCCTGAGTGTTTTGGTAGATGCCCCAGTTTTCCCCCTTGATCACGATGCGCATGAAGTTCGCTTTAGGCGCGACCAGATACTTCCGCGCCATTTGGTCGTAGAGCACGGCGCGCATGAACGTGGGATCGCCATTGCTGTTGAGCAGTTCGAGCGATTTGTAGCCGAGGAGACGCTGCTGCTTGTCGCCGTAATCGACATCGATATTGATGGAGTGTTTGCGGCCGGCGGGGACCATCATGAAAGAAGAAGAACCGCGGAAATGCACGGCGACTTCTTTGATGACTTTGCCGTCGATCGTCATCTTTGCCGGGACCTCGACGTCGGTGTGCCAGAAGCCCATGAGTTCGGCTTCCCAGTTGGCGTCTTCGAAGTCGAGGAAGATGGTGCGCAGAACGTTGGGATCGTAGAGCGGCTCGCTGCCGAATTGCTTCACCTCGGAAGGCGTCAGCTTCGGACCTGGGCGGACCGGTTCCTGATCGCCACCGCCTCCAAAGTCACGCCGACCAAAGCCGCGGCGTCCACCACCGTTGCCGATGCCGGCGAGGGCCGCGGCGCGTTCTTCCTTGTTGAGTTTGCCGTCGCCGTCTTTGTCGTATTGCTTCAGGATTTCGGTGCGTTCGCTGAAGCCGCCGAAACCGCCTCGCGGGCCGCCAAAACCGCCGCGAAATCCGCCCGGGGGTTGAGCTAAAGCCATCGCGGCTGCGACACCCGTTACAGCGCCGGCGAGCCACCATCGGTACGTCATGTTGCATTCATGTTACTGCCAACGCCGGGAGCGGAGCGTGAATGTTTGTATGCGGATTTTGGGTCTTGACATTATTTTAGTTGTAACTAAAATACATTCATGGACCTGAGTTCAGCCGCGCTCAGCACTCTGGGATCGCCGCGCCGCCGGGAAATCCTGCGGATGGTGTGGAATGAGGAGCGCAGCGCCGGGGAGATTCATCGTGCGATGCCGGACGTGACGTTCGGCGCGGTCTCTCTGCATCTGCGCGCGCTCGCGGAAACGGGTCTGCTGGCCCTGCGCGGTGAGCGGCAATTCCGTTATTACCGTGCTCGAAAAGAGGCGTTCGGTCCGCTTGGACAGATGCTGGAAACGATGTGGGATGACTCGCTCCATCGGCTCAAGATCGCGGCGGAGCTGGAGGCCAGCCGACGCGGGCCGCGGCCGAGTGGGCGGAAACGCCGTAAGAAAGGTTGAAGAAGATGTCTGAACTCACTCATCTGGTCGAACGAACACTGGTCATTCAGGCTCCGCGGAACGTGGTGTTTCGATACTTCGCGGATTCCGCGCATTGGGCTGCGTGGTGGGGCGCTGGATCGACGATCGACGCGCGGCCCGGCGGACGCGTGTTGATCCGCTATCCAAATGGCGTGCAGGTGCTGGGGGAAGTGACCGAGATCGTCGAGCCCGAACGCATCGCCTTTACTTACGGCTACGAGAGCGGCAAGCCGATTCCGCCGGGCAGTTCGCAGGTAACGATTCGCCTGGAGGCGGTGGAAGATGGCACACGGCTTCATCTCACGCACGCTTTCGCGGAAGCAGGTGTGCGCGATCAGCATGTAGCGGGCTGGCGCTTCCAGCTATCGGTGTTCGCGAATCGGGTCGCGAATGACATCCATGCCGGGGCGGCCGATCTCGTGGACGCCTGGTTTGGGAGCTGGGTGATCAGTGATGGGGCTGAACGGCTGCGGAGTCTGAGCGAGATCGCTTCCCTGGGGATTCGCTTTCGAGACCGCTACGCGTGTATCGACGGACGGGACGAACTGAACGATCACATCGGCGCTGCTTTGCAGTTCATGCCGGGGCTTCGTCTGGAGCGGAAAGGCGCGGTTCGTCACTGCCAGAACACACTGCTTGTCGATTGGGTTGCGACAGGGCCGGACGGTGAGGAGCACATGAGCGGCGTGAGCGTGCTCGCTCTGGACGCGCAGGGAAAGATTGTGTCCGTGACGGGTTTCTTGAAGTGACGGGATACTGGCGATATGGATGGGCTCCCTAATCCAGCGGCTTTCGCTGTTCGGGTCCATTCTGACCGAGCGATTTCGCGATCAGAGCTGACCTACGAACGCCGCGCGATCTCAGCCGCCATTTCCGCAACGAAGAAAGTACACCGGAGATCCCATGGACGGAGCTCACAGGAATGCGAAATCGGCTCATTCACGCATATTTCGATATTGATCCGGATATTGCGTAAGCAACAACGATCCGGGATTTACCCCCTTTGATCGAGGTGCTGGAGCGGCGCCTGGCGGCAGTTGATGGGCTGGATGGCTCGAAAGCCTAAACGTCGGACTTGCGACCGGCGTGGATGAGTTGATCGACGCTGATGAGTTGAGTCGGATAGTCGCCGGTGTAGCAGGCGTAGCAATATTCGCCATGCTTGTCATCGACCGAGCGCTGGAGCGCGTCGAGTGAGAGAAACGCCAGCGAATCGGCTTCGACGAAGCGGCGCATCTCTTCGATCGAATTATTCGCGGCGATGAGCTCGCTCTTATTCGGCGTATCGACGCCGTAGAAACAGGGCGAAATCGTGGGCGGGCAAGAGATGCGCAGATGTACCTCGCGCGCGCCGGCGTTCCGCACCATGCGGACGATCTTACGGCTCGTGGTGCCGCGGACGATCGAATCGTCGATCAACACCACGCTTTTGCCTTCGAGCAAACTGCGCACCGGGTTTAGCTTCAGCTTCACGCCGAAGTCGCGAATCGCCTGCGATGGCTCAATGAACGTGCGGCCCACGTAATGGTTGCGGATCAGCGCCTGGCGATACGGCAATCCGGACTCAGCGGCATAGCCGAGCGCGGCTGCGTTCCCCGAATCGGGGACGGGCACAACGATATCCGCCGGCGCGGGCGTTTCGCGCGCCAGCAGGCGGCCCATCTCATCGCGGGAATCCTGCACCTGACGGCCGAAAACCCAGGAATCCGGACGCGAAAAATAAACGTGCTCGAAAACGCACTGCGAGTGCTGCTTTTCCGGCGCATAGCGCTCGTGCGAGACGCCTTCAGGCCCGACGATCACCATCTCGCCCGGCTTCACGTCGCTGATATAGACGGCGTTGATCAGATCGAACGCACAGGTTTCGGAGGCAAACACGTATGCGGGCTTGCCGCCGGAAATTTCCAGTTTGCCCATGGCGAGCGGACGGAAACCGCGCGGATCGCGCGCGACAATGACGCGGTCTTCCGCCAGAAACACCAGCGAAAACGCGCCTTCGAGCTGCAGCAGCGCATCGCGCAGCGCGGCGGCCATAGTCTTCTCGCGCGAGTGCGCGACCAGGTGCAGAATAACTTCGGTATCGCTGGAGGCCTGAAAAATCGCCCCCTGCCCTTCGAGCGAGCGGCGCAGTTCCGATGCGTTCGTAATGTTGCCGTTGTGCGCGACCGCGATGCGGCCTTTGTTGCAGTGCACCGAAAACGGCTGTGCGTTGCGCTCCACTGTATCGCCGCTGGTGGAGTAGCGCGTGTGGCCGATGGCCAGCGGACCTGGCAGTTCCGAGATGACTTTGTTTGTGAAGATATCGGCCACGTGACCCATGGCCTTTTTGGTGTAAATCTGGGTGCCGTCGCTCGAGGAAATCCCCGCGCTCTCCTGCCCGCGGTGCTGCAGGGCGTAAAGCGAGAGGTAGGCGAGCTTGGAAGCTTCGGGGTGGCCGTAGATCGCGGCTACGCCACATTCCTCATGGAGCTTGTCATCCTCTGACAAGACAACTTCGTGAGACAAATCAACAACAGCGCCGGAGCGAGCGGTGGATTTAATCATGTTGGGCTTGAAGCAGACGGGGAAGAGCTGTTTCGAAAGCCTGTTGCAGACCGGAAGTAGAGAAGTCAATCAGCATCTGATGATCAGTCCCGATCTGTAACCGCTCTTTCATTATAGCGCCGATGACCGGACAATCGACTCCGAATTTGGAGGCAATTTGGGCCGCTTTCGCTACGTCGTTGACGCTAATGAGGATACGGGACGGAGCCTCGCCGAAGAGAGTGAAAAGCGGGTTCACGCCTTCCGGAATGGTGACTTTTGCCCCTAATTCGGAGGTGCAGGATTCGCTCAGGGTAACCGCCAGGCCGCCATCGCTGAGATCATGCGCGGATTCCACGATTCCGGCTTCGAGCATGGCGCGAATGGCGTCATGGACGCGCTTTTCGGCCTGCATGTCGAGCTTAGGGGGGAGCCCCCAGAGTTGGCCCTGGATGACTTTGGCGTACTGGGTAGCGCCGAAGCGCTGCGCGTCGCATTCGCCGAAGCCGCCGAGGAGCAGGATCGGCGCGCCCTCCCGCGAGAAGCGAATCGGCGTCGGTTGGCCGGTCTTCATCAGACCGATGATGCCGAGCACGGGCGTGGGATAGATCCCTTCCCCGAGCGTCTCGTTATACAAGCTGACATTGCCGCCCGTTATCGGCGCTTCGAAAAACTCGCAGGCTTCGGCGATGCCTTCGATGGCTTCCACGAGTTGGGCCATAATTTCCGGGCGCTCGGGATTGCCGAAGTTCAGATTATTCGTGGCGGCCACCGGAACCGCGCCGGCGGTCGCGAGATTGCGGCAGGATTCGGCGACGGCGAGCTTCGCGCCTTCGCGCGGATCGAGATAGCAGTAGCGGCCGTTACCATCGAGCGACATCGCGATGGACTGGTCGGTTTCCTTCAGGCGAACAACGGCGGCGTCCGAACCGGGGCCGGCCACGGTGTTGGTGCGCACCATGTAGTCGTACTGTTCCCAGATCCAGCGCTTGGAACAGAGATCGGCGGAGCCGACGAGTTTCAGCAGATCCGCCGCGTAGTCCGAAGAGGTGGGGAGGGCAGCAGGCGGGTCGAGCGGCGCGCGACGATGCGGCTTTTTGTTGTGCGGACGATCGTATTTCGGAGCTTCGTCAGCGAGCGCCGGGTTCGGGATTTCGGCCATCACGTGACCGTGATGCCGCACGCGCAGGTTTCCATCGGGCGTGACGACGCCGATGGTAACGGCGTCGAGTCCCCACTTCCGGAAGACGCGGAAGACTTCTTCTTCCCTGCCCTTTTCGGCCACGATCAGCATGCGCTCCTGCGATTCGGAGAGCAGCATTTCGTACGCGGTCATGCCGGTTTCGCGCTGCGGAACTTTGTCGAGATCGATATCGATGCCAACGCCGCCGCGGCTGCCCATCTCACAGGAAGACGACGTGAGACCGGCCGCGCCCATATCCTGAATGGCGACAATGGCGCCGGTCTTCATGGCTTCGATGCAGGCTTCGAGAAGCAGCTTTTCGAGGAAGGGATCGCCCACCTGAACATTGGGACGCTTCTGCTTCGATTCCTCGGTGAATTCGGCGCTGGCCATGGAGGCGCCGTGAATGCCGTCGCGTCCCGTCTTCGCGCCTACATAAATGACAGGATTGCCAACACCGGAAGCCTTGGCGTAGAAAACTTCATTCTCTTTGCAAACGCCGAGCGCAAAGACATTGACCAGCGGATTGGCCGAATAGCAGTCTTCGAAAATGCATTCGCCGCCGACGGTCGGGACGCCGAAGCAATTGCCGTAATGCGCGATGCCGCTCACTACGCCGCTGACGATGCGGCGGTTGTGTTCGGATTCTTTCGCGCCGGCGATGGGGCCGAAGCGCAGAGAATCCATCACGGCGATGGGACGCGCGCCCATCGTGAAGATGTCGCGCAGAATGCCGCCGACGCCCGTAGCCGCGCCCTGGAAAGGCTCGATATAGCTCGGGTGATTGTGCGATTCGATCTTGAACGCCACCACCCATCCGCCGCCGATGCCGATGATGCCGGCGTTTTCGCCCGGCCCCTGCACCACGTACTTCCCCTTCGTGGGCAGCTTCTTCAGGTGGATGCGTGAGCTCTTGTAAGAGCAGTGCTCGCTCCACATCACGCTGAAGATGCCGAGTTCGGTATAGCTCGGTTCGCGCCCGAGCAGGGATACGATTTTCTCGTATTCCGCGGTGGTGAGCTGATGCTGTTCGATCAGCTCCGGTGTGATTGTCATTTGGCGAGAGCGGGAACTGCGTTGAGAACCGATTCGAAAATGCCGAGGCCGTCCGTGGA
>DASYCD010000481.1:0-10600 GCA_036500405.1 Bryobacteraceae bacterium | reverse complement strand
CGAATGCATCGCGCCCCAGCCTTCCGCGCTTATCTTCGGCGGCGGACACATTTCGAAAAGTCTGGCGAAAGCGCTCGATCTCGCCGGCTTTCGTGTCACCGTCATCGATAACCGCGAAGCTTATGCCAACCGCGACCGTTTCCCCGAAGCGGCCGAAGTCCACGCCGCCGAGTACGAAGAAGTTTTCCCGCGCCTGAGCGTCAACGAAACCACTTATATGGTGATCGTGACGCGCGGCCATCGCGACGACATGCGCATCCTGCGCTGGGCCGTCGCCACGAGCGCGCGCTACATCGCCATGATCGGCAGCAAGCGCAAGACCATCTCCGTCGTGAAAGAACTGGAAAAGGAAGGAATCCCGCGCACCGCGTTCGAGAAAGTCTCGGCGCCCATGGGACTGGAGATCGGCGCCGTGACGCCGGAAGAGATTGCCATTTCGGTCGCGGCGGAAATGATCGCCGTTCGGAGAATTCCCGAAGGGACCTGGCGGGGAATCTCGAAGTCCATCTTCACCGATGAGCACTCCCGCGCCGTACTGAAGTGAGCGTTGCCGCCATCATTCTGGCTGCCGGAGAATCGCGCCGCATGGGGCAGCCCAAAGCGTTGTTGTCATTCCGTGGCGGTTCGTTCCTCTCTGTGCTCGCCGAAACACTCAGCGCGCACTGCTCGCCCGTCTGCGCGGTCTTCGGAGCGGATGCGAAACGTCTGATGAACTTCGCCCCGCCTTCCGTGCTCGCCGCCGAAAACCCGAACTACGCCGCGGGCATGCTGACTTCTCTTCAGGCGGGCCTGCGCACTATCGAGAATCTGCCAGAACGCGTGCTGTTCACATTGGTCGATCATCCGGCAGTCGCGCCCGCAACCATTCGCGCGCTGCTCGATTCAGCCGCTGAAATCGCAATCCCGAAATTCAACGGCAAGCGCGGCCACCCAGTCGTCATTCACCGCCGCATCGCGGAAGAAATCCTGGCGGAGCCGTTCAGTTCGAAACTCAACGCCGTCATGGACCGCCACGCATCCGAAATCCATTACCTCGATCTCGACGATTCCGGCATCACCGATGACATCGACGATCCCGCCGCCTACCGCAGTCTTCTGAACCGGGAGGAAGCCGCCGCTTGAAGCGCTTCTTCACATGGCCGCGCGCGATCCTGGCCGCTCTGCTGCTGTTCGCGGTCTCCGCGTATGCAGTGCCGATTTTCACCCAGGGCTGGTATCGCGATCGCATTCTGGCCGCCATGGAAACCGGACTCGGCCGCAAAGTCGAAATCGGTAAGGTCAATTTCCGCATCATCCCCACCCCTGGTTTCGCCATCCACGATGTGCGCATCGGAGAAGATCCGTCCATCGGCGCAGAGCCCGCTGCCTACATCAATACGCTTGTCGTGCGGCCGTCTATCCTCGCGTTTCTCACTGGCCACGTCAGAGTGGGTTCGGCGACGCTCGAAGAGGCTAACCTGAATTTCACGCGCATCGACGATGGCGCCGAGGGTGTCCGCTGGAATTTCTCCTCGCTCACCTCGAAGTCCACCGGCAATGCATCCTCGGGCGCTCCGGCGTCGTTCCCCGCCATCCACATGAATGGCGGCCGCGTGAACTTCAAATTCGGCGACACGAAATCCGTCTTCTACCTGCTCGATACCGACATCGACCTGTCACCGTCCGCCGTTCCAAATGGCCCGCTGAAAATCAGCGTCGGCGGCGAACCCGCCCGCACAGACCGCTTCGCGCGCGGCTTCGGCAGCTTCGTCGCTGAAGGCAAGTGGAACCCCTCCGATCGCTCGCTCGAAATGGACGTTCGCCTGGAAAAGAGCGAACTGAGCGATGTACTGTCGCTTTTCGAGGGCAGCCAGTCCGACCTCCTGGGCACCGTCTGGGGAGAAGCCCACCTCGCCGGACCCATGTCGAAGATCGGCATTTCGGGAAAGCTCAACGTGTCCGATCTCCACGGCTGGAATCAATCGCCACCCGGAGGCAATGCGTGGCCTTTCTCGATTGGCGGCGTGATTGATGTCCCAGGACAACAGATCGCATTGCAGGCGGGCGGAGTTGGCAATCAATCGCCCATCGGCGCGACTTTCCACGTTTCCGATTACCTGCGACGGCCGCGCTGGGCGGCAAATATCAACATCAAAGACATCCCCGTCGCGCCGCTCACCGGCATCGCGCGAAACTTCGGCATTGGCATCCCGCCGGATGTGAAGCTGGACGGTACGGCAAGCGGAACCATCGGCTACGACAGCAGCGCACTCAATGGCGCCGTCCGTATCTCCAACACCACACTGACGGCCGAAGGCGCGCCGCCGCTGAAGATCCCGCACGCGGATGTAAAATTCTTCGGTTCCACCATCGCGCTCTCGCCCACGGCAATCGTCAACGACGCCGGCGAGTCCGCCGATATTGACGGCCAGTACGACGTCGCTTCTCGCGAATTCGGCGTGTCGCTCACGAGCACCGGTATGTCGATCGCATCGCTGCGCCGCCAGGTTTCCGTTGCCGGCGTACCGCTGGTCGGACTTGCCACAACGGGCACGTGGAGTGGCAGCCTGCATTTCGCGCAATCGCCGGATGCGGCCGGAGGCTGGACAGGCGATATTCATCTGAAAGACACCGAAATCCCGTTCGAAGCCTTCACGCAGCCGATCCATCTCCATGAGGCCGACGCGACACTCGACCCATCCGGCGCGGTCATGAAGCACATCAGCGTCACGGTTGCGGGTATCGCGGCGAAGGGCGAATACCGGTATGACATCGGCGCAACGCATCCCCACAGGTTCAGCTTCACGCTCCCTGCCACGGACGCCGCGGATTTGCAGGCCGTTCTGATGCCCGCCCTGCGCCGCGGTGGCTTCCTGAGTTACGCGTTCAACTTCGGCCGCGCGCCCCAGCCGGGATGGCTCCGCGACATGCGCGCGGAAGGCACTATCCAGATAGGTTCTCTTGCATTCCCCGGCCTTGCCGTGAAGAACGTGAAGACCACGGCGATCTGGGATGGCGCCGAAGTGAAGCTGACCGGAATCCAGGGCAAGGTAAACGACGCGACGCTCGCCGGAGCCGCCACCATCCACCTGACCGGCCGCCAGCCGCGATACGAACTGACCGGCACTCTCGCAAACTTCCCGTGGCAGGGTGGCACGATCACTGCCACCGCGGGCCTCAAAACGTCCGGTATGGGCGGCGATCTGCTGGCCAATCTGCGCGCCGAAGGCACGTTCACCGGCCGCAGTCTCGAAGTGGGCACTCTCAACCCATGGGACACCGTGGACGGCAAATTCGACTTCGGCTTCGCGGGCGCTTTGCCCCGCCTTCACGTTTCAAACCTCACTATACAAAGCGCCGGATCCCGCTGGACGGGCGCGGCGGACACGCAAGACAGTGGCCAAACGGTGGTCCGGGTGGGTGACGGAACCCGGCATCTGGAAGCGTCGGGCGCGCTGCTCCGCGGCGAAGCCCTGAAACCGCTCCCCTGACACAAACCTGAATCGTTCCTCCCGCTGTTTCATCCATACTGGAATACAAATGAAGACGCTCTACGGCTACCTGCGCGACTACTGGAAACTGGTCGCGCTGGCCCTTTTCCTCGCGTCCATCAATCAGATTTTCTCGATGATGGACCCCTGGATTCTCCAGCGCATCATCGACCGCTACGCGTCCCACGCGGCTCAGTTCACCGGGTCGCAATTCGTCCGTGGCGTGGCAGTTCTGATCGGGCTCGGTATCGGCGCTGCGTTTGTCTCGCGCGTCGCCAAGAATTTTCAGGATTACTTCCTCAATCTGATCACCCAGCAGGTCGGAGCGCGCATTTACTCGGACGGCATCCAGCATTCGCTTGACCTGCCGTACGCCGATTTCGAAGACCAGCGCAGCGGTGAGACTCTGGGCCGTTTGCAGAAGGTGCGGACGGACGTCGAGAAACTGCTCAACGTGGCGGTGAATCTGCTGTTCACCACGCTGATCGGCGTCGTGGTCGTGATGGTTTATGCGGCGCATGTCTATTGGGCGGTGGGGCCGATTTATCTGCTCACCATTCCGCTGCTCGGCGGCCTGAGTTCGCTGCTCAGCAAGAAGATCAAGGCCGTCCAGCAGGTGATCGTCCGGGAAACGACGGCGCTCGCGGGGTCGACCACGGAATCGCTCCGCAACATCGAACTGGTGAAGAGCC
Source organism: Bryobacteraceae bacterium (assembly GCA_036500405.1). Lineage (GTDB taxonomy): Bacteria > Acidobacteriota > Terriglobia > Bryobacterales > Bryobacteraceae > BOG-234. The sequence continues at coordinate 6,438 of DASYCD010000481.1, read as the reverse complement.
TCGGGCTCGCGAAGCAGGAAATCGGCCGGCTCAACTCGACGACAGACCGCATCCTGAGTCTTGAGCTGAAGAAGATCCGCTATCTGCGGAGCCTGAGCTTCGTTCAGGGCACGGTGGTCAATTTCCTGCGCAGCAGCATACAGTTTCTGATGATGTACCTGATCTTCAAGGGCAAGATGTCGCTGGGCGATTACATGGCGATGTTCATCTACTCGTTCTTCATCTTCGGGCCCCTCCAGGAACTCGGCAACGTGGTGAATACGTATCGCGAAGCCGAGGTCTCGCTCCAGAATTTCGACGAGATTCTCGCGATGAAGCCGGAGCCGCGTCCCGCGAATCCTGTACCCATCACGCATCTTGATACGCTCGAATTCCGCGATGCCGGCTTCCAGCACCAGTCGGCGTCGAAACCAGCACTGAGCGGTATCTCGTTCACAGTAACGCGCGGCAAAACGATTGCATTTGTCGGTCCCTCCGGCGCCGGCAAGACGACGCTGGTTAAGATGCTCGTCGGGCTGTATCGCCCCCAAACCGGGCACATCTATTACAACGGCATTCCAGAAGACGAGATCGAGATCGACGGTCTCCGTAACCGCATTGGGTTCGTTACGCAGGATTCGCAGTTGTTCTCCGGATCAATCCGCGAGAATCTGCTCTTCGTCCAGCCCAACGCGACTGACGAGGAATGCATGGACGTCCTTCGTCAGGCTTCCGTACAAACACTGCTGGCGCGCGCGGATCGCGGTCTCGATACCGTGATCGGCGAAGGCGGCGTCAAAGTCTCGGGCGGCGAAAAACAGCGGCTTTCGATCGCTCGCGCACTGTTGCGGCGTCCGCAGCTTCTGGTGTTCGATGAAGCGACTTCCTCGCTCGACTCGCTGACCGAAGAAGAGATCAGCCACACGATCCGTTCGGTCGCGGCCGGGCGCGACGCGATCACCATCCTGATCGCCCACCGCCTCTCGACCGTCATGCACGCTGACGCGATCTATGTCCTCGAGCGCGGCCGCATTGTCGAATCGGGACGTCACGATGAACTCGTGGAACGCAAAGGCCTCTACTACGCGATGTGGCGCCAACAGGTCGGCGAACCGGCGCTGGCCGGCGCCACGGCGTAACTATTTTCGCGAGATCACTTCCTCCGCCACCTGGAGGATTGCCGCCAGACTTCGGTCCACATCCTCCTCCGTGGTGCGCCACGACGAAATGCTGACCCGCATCCCAGTGCGGCCCTGCCACTCCGTCGGCCCGCACCAGCAGGTTCCTTCCGCCTGAATTCCCTCGATGACGGCGTTCGTAACCTCGGACGGTCCGAAAGACACCAGCACCTGATTCAGCACAACCTCATTCAGAACTTCGAACCCAACCTCCGTGAGCCCAGCCGCGAAGCGCGAGGCGCAGCGGCAATTCCGATCCACCAATTCCGCGACTCCGCTACGGCCCAGTGACTTCAGCGCTGCCCAGATATCGACGCCGCGAGCGCGACGCGATAACTCCGGCGTGTATTGCGAAGGCTCGCGCCTCGCGCCCACCGGAAGATACGGCGCCGAGATGCTCATCGCTGAGCGGAGCACCTGCGGATCGCGCACGAACGCCACGCCGCTGTCAAAGGGAACATTGAGCCACTTGTGGGCGTCGGTCGCCCAGGAGTCCGCATCGGCGTAACCATCCATCAGATGCCGCAACGCGGGGCTCGCCGCGGCCCAGAGACCGAACGCGCCATCCACATGCACCCACGCGCCCGCGGCGTGGGTCTTCGCGATAATCTCGCGCGCCGGGTCGAACGCACCCGTGTTGACGTTGCCCGCCTGCAGGCAGACAATCGCCGGTCCGCGAAGCTCGGGAAACTGACTGGCGATGATGCGGCCCTGATCATCGACCGGCACGCTGGTCACACGCTCACGGCCCAGGCCAAGCATCCCGAGCGATTTACTCACCGACGGATGCGCCTCGCCGCCAACCACAACTTCCACGGACGGCGCGCCAAACAATCCATCGCGCTCCACATTCCATCCGGCGCGTTCGAGGACCGCGTGACGCGCGGCTGCGAGCGCCGTGAAGTTCGCCATCGTACCGCTGGTGACAAAGGCGCCGCCGCAGCCCTGCGGCAGTTCGAGAACATCCGTCAGCCAGGCCAGCGAGACTTCCTCGAGAACCGCGGAAACGGGAGACGCCGCAAAACGCGAAGCGTTCTGATCCCAGGCCGACGCCATCCAACTCGACGCGACTGTGGCGGGCAGCGCGCCGCCGATGACGAAGCCGAAGAATCGAGGGCCCGCGCAGCCCATGGTCCCGGGCGAGCCGAAGTCGTCGAGAATGCTCAAAACCTCTTCGGGATCGGCGCCAGACTCGGGCATCGGCTCGCGAAACTGGTCGAGTCCGCGAATGCCCTCGTCCGATGGGCGCACCCGCCGCTCCTGAATATCTTCGAGGTAGCGCGCCGCCCGCGCGGCGGCAGATTGCAGTAGATTCCCCATACCACGATAGAATAATCCTTCGAATTTAAACAGGAGACTCTCGCGATGAAAAGCACTCTGGCCGCGCTCGCGGCAATGACGATCTGCCTGCCGTTTGCGCAGGCACAGCCGAAGACGTTCGATATGTACTTCATCGATACAGAGGGCGGCCTTTCGGCGCTCTACGTGTCGCCCAGCGGCGAAACGATGCTGCTCGATACGGGCAATCCGGGCGACCGCGATCTGAACCGCATCCTCGATGTCCTGAAGGCCGCGGACGTGAAGCAGATCGATTACATGGTGATCACGCATTATCACGTCGATCACGTGGGCAGCTATCAGGCTCTCTATGAAAAGATCCCGATGAAGCATTTCATCGATCACGGCGAGGACCGGGATACTCGCGAACAGGTAAAGGGCTTTTATGCCTGGTACACGGCGATGACCGAAAAGGCCGGCACGCGCACGATTGCGAAGCCTGGCGACAAGATTCCGATCAAGGGCCTGAACGTGGAAGTACTGACCGCGGACGGCAAGGTCTTGAAGAAGCCCATCGCGGGCGCGCCCGGCGCGGGCAAGCCGAACCCCGCATGCGCTGGCTACAAGAAGCAGGCGGAGAACACCGATCTGGACAACGCGGCGTCGCTCGCGCTGGTTATGCAGTACGGCAAGTTCCGCACGGTCAACATGGGCGATTTCGTTTATAACGAAGAAGGTGATCTGATGTGCCCGAACAATCCGATCGGCACGATCGATCTCTATCTGACGGCGCATCACGGCACCGACCAATCCGGTTCGGCCGCGCTGGTTCACGCGCTGCAGCCGCGCGTGGCCATCATGCACAACGGCACCCGCAAGGGTGGAGCGCTGCCGGTCTATCACGTGCTGCAGACGTCGCCGGGCCTCGAAGATCTGTGGCAGTTGCACTGGTCCTACACGGGCGGCCTCGAGAACAACGTGCCGGGCGTTTACATCGCGAATATGGAAGATCCGGCAACCCTCGGCAACTTCCTGGCGAATCCACCCGCTCCGCGCGGCCCGGGCGCTGGCCGGGGCGCAGGCGGCGGTTCGGGACGCGGTGGTCGCGGTGGCGGCGGATTTGGTGGAGCCGCCCAAGCCCACAGCCCGGCGTACTACATCAAAGTGTCCGCGTTGCCGGATGGCAGCTTCACGGTCACCAACACGCGTAACAACTTCAGCAAGACTTACGCGGCGAAGAAGTAATTCATGATCACCCGAATCCCGCTGCGGCTGGCGGCCCTCGCCGGTGTGTGCATTGGTGTATTCGCACAGGATGCTGTGCGGAATCCGCTGGCTGGTAACGCCACGGCGATCGTGGCAGGCAAGCAGTTGTACGGCTCTGTCTGCCAGGCGTGTCACGGCGCGGAAGCGCGCGGCGATCGCGGACCGGCGCTGACCGGTTCGCTGCGCCACGGCGGCACGGACAACGAGATGTTCCGCAACATCCGCGGCGGGATTCAGGGAACGCAGATGCCGGCGTTCAGTCAGTTCACCGGCGATCAGATCTGGCAGGTGATGGCGTACGTGCGCAGCCTTTCGGGCGCGGGCGCGGCGGAGACGGCGGGCGATGCGCTGGAAGGCCAGGCGGTGTTCGAAGGCAAGGGCGCGTGCCGCACCTGCCATCTCAACGACCTTGCGGGCGCAGGAATGAAGAGCACAGACGAACTGCGGTCGGCCGTCGTGAACCCGGGGCAACAGCCGATGGTCACGATCAAGCTGAAGGATGGACACGAGTATCGCGGGCTGCGCCGTAATGACGACTCGTTCTCGATCCAGATCCGCGATGCGATGGGGGCGCTGCGGAGTTTCTCGAAGAGCCAGACGGCGAGCATTCGTGAAGACGCCAAATCGGTGATGCCAGCGGATTATGGCAGGCGTCTGACGGTCCCCGAGGTTTCGAATGTGGTGGCGTATCTCAAGACGCTGACGACAGCCGAGTTGCCAATGGGCGGATTGAGCTATAGCCGCATCCTCAACTCGACGAATGAGCCGCAGAACTGGCTGACCTATTGGGGCGATTATAAGGGCCACCACTATTCGTCGCTGTCGCAGATCACCTGGCAGAACGTGAAGAATCTCTCGGCACGATGGGCAGTGCAGATGCCCGGCAATGGCACGCTTGAAGCGACTCCGCTGGTTGTGGACGGCGTGATGTACACGAGCGGCCCGGCGGGTCAGGTATTCGCGCTCGACGCCGCGACCGGACGGCAGATCTGGAAATACCAGCGGCAGCAGAAGACGGTGAATCCGTTCGAGGCGAACCGGTTCAATCGCGGCGTCGCGGTAATGGATGGCCGCGTGTTCTTTGGGACTCTCGATGCGGTGCTGATCGCTCTCGATGCGCGTACCGGCACGCCGCTCTGGGAAACACAGATGGCGGATACGATGCTGGGCTACAGCCTGACGTCGGCGCCGCTTGCTCTGAAAGACAAGATCGTTACCGGGATTTCGGGCGGTGAGTACGGGATCACCGGTTTCGTGGAAGCGTTCGATCCGGCAACCGGCAAGAAGCTGTGGCACGTGAACGCGATTCCGCAACCGGGCGAGCCGGGCAATGACACCTGGGCGGGCGATAGCTGGAAGCACGGCGCGGGTGGCATGTGGCTGACCGGCAGCTATGACGCGGCGCTCAACACGCTGTATTGGGCAGTGGGCAATCCCGGGCCGGATATCAATGGCGATGTGCGCAAGGGCGATAACCTCTACACGTGTTCGGTGCTCGCAATGGATGCCGATACCGGGAACATCAAATGGCATTACCAGTTCACGCCGCACGACACGCGCGACTGGGATGCGACGGAAGATCTGGTGCTGGTGGATCGCATGTGGCACGGGCAGAGCCGGAAGCTGCTGATCCAGGCGAATCGCAATGGGAACTTCTACGTGATCGACCGGCAGAGCGGCCAGTTCCTGGCAGCGGCGCCTTACGTCCGGACGAACTGGGTGAAGGGTTGGGATTCGACTGGCAAGCCGATCACGATTCCCGCGGCCGATGCGAATGAGAAGGGCGTGTGGGTGTATCCGTCGTTGATTGGCGGGTCGAATTTCCAGGCGCCATCCTATAGTCCCTTGACCGGATGGCTGTACTTCACCTATCACGATGGCGGGATGCCTTTCGCGATCGCGCCCGCGCCATTCGAGCCCGGCAAGCAGTTCCAGGGAAGTGCGGGGAGCGAGGTTGGTCCGCCGGCGGGCGATGCGCCGGAGTCTTCGGGGATCGCGGCTTTCGATCCGGAGACCATGAAGGTGGTTTGGAAGTTCCCGGTAAAGGAGGCTTCGCTGACCGCAGGGGTGCTCGCCACCGGAGGCGGTGTTGTATTCGCTTCGACTCATGAGGGTAATGTGATTGCGCTCGACGCGAAGAGCGGCAAGGCGCTGTGGCACTTCGGCGCAGGCGCCGATGTGGCGGGCTCGCCGATGAGTTATTCGGTGAATGGGAAGCAGTACATCGCGGTTTCTACCGCGCAGGTGCTGTATAGTTTCGCGCTGCCGGAGTAAGTTACTGCTTCAGGTGTTCGATCAGTGATGCGGGGTCGTCGGTGATGATGCCGTCGACTCCGGCGGCGATGAGGCGGTCCCAGTCTTCCGGTTTGTCCGGAGTCCACGGGATCACGCGAAGCCCGGCTTTGTGGGCGGCCTCTACTTGCTCCGGCGTTACCAGGTGGAATTCGGGCGAGACGATGTCCGCTTCGGCTTCCTGCGCGATCTGGACGAAGTCCTTCGCGGGTCCGCTGTAAAGCGCCACGCGCCGGATTTCGGGCGCGATCTTTTTCATCTCGTGCAGCGTGCGGAAATCGAATGACTGGAGCGTCACTCGCGCTCCAGATGATGAGCTCTCACTGCTGCCAGCACCAGCCGGACGAATTCATCGGGCGGCGGCGCCAGTTCTGGCTTCTTCTCGGTGATCTTCGTTTCGATATTGTATTGAAAGTTGCCCTTCGGGGCCAGGTTGAAAACCTCG
>DASYCD010000480.1:0-10205 GCA_036500405.1 Bryobacteraceae bacterium | reverse complement strand
CTGGAGCGAGTGATAGTTGGAATCGAAAGCGGATTGAATCGTGTTGATGGCGTTGTAACCCAGATAGGGGCGCACCGCGTTGATGCGCGGATCGTCCGTCGTGGTGAAGATCGTGTTGGTGTTGCTGGCATGCAGGCCCGCTGCAAGCGCGACTCCCGGAAACGCCTGGTTGATATCGACGATGCCGATCAGGTGCGTGCCTTTCGAGCCGGAATACGTGGCTTCCAGAACTACGCCGAGCGGAAGCTGGCGCTGGAGACTGAGGGTCCAGTTCTGCATGTAGGGCGTGCGGTTGGGCAACTGCGTGCCTCGTCCGAAGACGGTAGAGACAGTGCCCGGAGGCGTGCCGCTCGCGATGTTATCGAACGGCGCGTTGCTTAAGGTCACGCTCTGGACGAACGGCGGATTGCCGAAGATCGTGGTTTCGTAGAGTCCCATGTTTGTGGCGTCATAGAAGATGCCATAGCCCGCGCGGATGGAGGTTTTGCCGCTGCCGGTGGGGTCCCATGCGATGCCGACGCGCGGCCCCAGGTTATTCCAGTCATCCTGCGCGATCTTCGAGCCAAAAGGCGAATTCTTGCCGGCGATGATGATGCCGTTGGTGTAAGGGAGCGTCACGGAACTGGCCACGATGTTTCCCGACGCCGGATCAATCGCCGCGGCGGTCGATGGCGAATAACTGGAGGGATCGAAATTCGTGAGGAGTCCGTTCGATTCCGTCGGCTGTCCGAAATAGCTGAAGCGCAGCCCCAGCGAGAGCGTCAGGCGCGGGCTGAAACGATAATCGTCCTGCACGAAGGCTTCGGTCTGCCATGTCCAGATATCGGGCGTGATATCGGTGGAAGGCTGCGTGAAGCTCGAAACATTCCCCAGCAGGAAATTGGCGAATGACTGTGTGAAGGATGCTGTTCCGGAAGGCGCGCCGGTGTTGGTGAAGGTGAAGGAACCCTGCGCCCGGCCCGCGTTTTCGGTTTTGTTGTAACGATTGAACTGAATTCCGAGCTTGAGGGAATGCTTCCCGAGCTGCCAGTTCACCGTGTCATACCATGCCCAGTTTTTGTTGTATTCGTTGTAGGGACCGAAACCCGCGATGCTGGTTCCGCCGGTGAGGGCAACGGTTGGAATGACGGCGTCCGGATTGGGGAAGGGCAGTGCAACGTTGATGTCCGGGCTGTTCGCAAGCGCCGTCAGCCCGACTGCCGTGGAGTGGATCGCGCTGTTCGTGAAGTTAAAACCGGCCTCGTTGAGAAGCGTTGGCCGGATCGCCTGCAGGTAGTGAACCACCCAGGCGCGGCCGGGTGAATTTGTGTTGGTGGTTGCCCCACCGGGGATCGTGGAGCCGGTGAAGAGACCGCCCGGCTCAGTGGTGGGAATGCTGTCGTTCTCGAATTTGAACCAGGCGGAGAGTTTGTCGTTGAAAGTGTGGTCCAGCCGGACGATCTGCTGATTGCTGTTATAGATATTTCGCTCGGGGAAGAAGCCTGCTGTGGTGCTCGCGGGGTCGAGCGGGATCTTCGCGTAGATGTCCTTGATGTATTGGGCTGCGACCGGATTGATCTGGCTCGGCGCAATGGTAGTGCCTGTGGTGGTGCAGGGGTTGTTGTTGGTCAGACAGACCGGCGTGGGGAAATTTCCGGCGACCATTGCGGAGGTTGGAATGGTCGGCTGAAAACTGGTGTAGGTAATGATGCGGCGCGCTTCTTCGGAAAAGAAGAAGAAAGTTTTCGGCGCTTTGAATTGGGAGCGGTTGAACGCGACCGGACCGCCTACTGTTCCGCCGAAGTCATTCCAGCGCAGCGGCGGCACTTTCGCCTTACCGTCGACGACATTTACGCGATTCGCGTTGTTAATCCAGTTGTTGGCGGCCAGCACATCGTTGCGGAAAAACTCATAGAGATCGCCGTGGAATTGCGCCGTGCCGCTCTTCGTCACCACTTCGATCTGCCCGCCGCCCGCGCGGCCGGTATCCGCCGAGTACATGCTGCGCTGCACCTTGAACTGCGCGATGGAATCGATGCTGGGGAACGTCATCAGCGTGAGGTTGGAGCCGCGATCGACGTTATCGGCGCCATCTACTGTCCAGTTGTTGCCGGAAGTGCGATTGCCGTTGACCGAGAAGGGAATTGCCGCGCTGGTTCCCGCGGGAGAGGAGACGCCGACGAATAATTCATCCGTCGCGTTCGAACTGACGCCCGGCATCAGCGCGACAAGTTGCTCATAGTTGCGCGACGCGAGCGGCAGCTTGCTGACCTGGGCGCCGGTGATCGTGTTCTGGATCGCGATGGAGGAAAGCTCGACTTTCGTGGGCTGGTCCGTCACGTTGATGCTTTCGCTGAGCTGGCCGACTTCGAGCGTGACGTTGAATTTCAGATCGTCATGCACGTTGAGGACGATGCCGGAGACCGTATTCGACTTGAACCCGGTGGCTTCGACTTTCAGGGTGTAATTGCCGATGGGGATTACCGGCGCCGAGAACACGCCCGACGTATTCGTTGCGGTCTGGCGGACCACCTGATTCCTGTCCGTGTTGGTCAGCGTGACTTTGGCGTTTGCGACCGCGGCCTGCGAGGGGTCGAGAACGGTGCCTTCGATCGTGCCCGAGACATCCTGCTGCCCAAAGACAGGAATGGCGGCCAAAGCCGCCAGAAAAAACGAAAGGGTAATTCTGCTCATCCGGATTCCTTTCCGGCCGCGCAAAAAGCGCATCGGCCGCTCAGCCAAAGCTCCGGTTACGAGCACGTTACAGGCCGAAACAAAGGATGTTCGGGCCTGCGGCCACCACAATGTATTGCTTATTTTTGTAGCTGAACGTCATGGGTGAGGCTTTCATCCTGACATTGGTGGGAAATTCCCACAGAATTTTTCCGTTTTTCTGATCGACAGCGCTGAAACCGCCGTTGGGGCTGCCGTAGAACACCAATCCGCCGGCTGTTGCGAGCACGCCGCTCCAGGTTTTTGCACGCGTCGATCCCGTTTGTGGAATTTCCCAGGCGACGTCCCCTGTGTCGATATTGACTGCGCGGAGAAAACGCTGCCCCTGTTGATCGGGGTAGCTGGTGGCTTTGCCCACGCACTCTTCAAGAGCCATGAAGTAGTAGAGGCGAGTGACCGGCGAGTACGCGGTGGAATCCCAGTTGGCGGCGTCGCTGGGGCAGCCGTGCGGATCTTTGACGACGGGACGGCCGTCGGGGCCGATGGAGGAGGCGTAGTCGTTGCGCTTCAGGAACGTTTTCGCGAGGAGGACTTTGCCGTTCGTCCGGTCGAGAACATAGAAGAATCCGTTGCGGTCGGCGTGCAGGAGAATCTTCGAGGGCTTGCCTTTGTAGACCGTGTCGACCAGCACGTTGGGCTCGGTCGCGTCGCGATCCTTCACGTCATGCGGGGTGAACTGGTAATACCATTTGATCTCGCCGGTTTTCGGATTGAGCGCGAGGACGCAATCGGTGTAGAGGTTGTCGCCGGGGCGGTCGCGATCGTCGCTGTCGGGCCAGGGGTTGCCGGTGGCCCAGTAAAGCGTGTCGGTTGCTGCGTCGTAGGCTCCGGTGAGCCAGGTGGAACCGCCGCCTGCGACGGGCACTTTGCCTTTCCAGGTTTCGATGCCGGGTTCGCCGGCGAGGGGCACCGTCCATCGGCGCCAATCGAGTGCGCCGGTTTCGGGATCGAAGGCGGCGAGGAAGCCGCGAATGCCGTGATCCGCGCCGGTGACTCCAGCGATGACGCGTTCTTCGCCTGGCTTCGTGCCGACGATGAACGGCGCAACTGTGGCGCCGTAGGGCTGTTTCACGTCAGGCGCGATGGGTGTTTCCCAAACCAGCTTTCCATCTGCTCGATTGATGCCGAGCAAGTGGCCGTTATCCGTGATGAAGTAGACGCGATCACGCAGCAGCGCCGCGCCTCGATTGGCGCCGAGCCGGGGATCGCCGACGAGCCCAGGCGTCATGGGCCGCGAATAGTGCCAGATCGCTTCGCCCGTGAGAGCGTTCAGCGCGAAGACCTGGTTGGGGCCGGTGACGTAGATCACGCCGTCCGCTTCGAGCGGCGTGGCTTCGAGCCCGAAATAATCGATCGGATAAATCCACTTGAGCTTGAGCGACGCGATATTCGCCGTCGTGATCTGTCGCAGGGGGCTGTAGCGGTTGGCCGAATCGCTGCCGTTGTAGGTGAGCCAATCGCCCGGCTGGGGCGGTCCCCATTTGACGGTGGCGCCATTCGCGCCAGCGGGATGCTCGATCGTGTCGTTATTGATGCTGCGCAGGTAGGAAGCGAGAGAAGCTTTCTGGGCGGTGGGCAGATCGGCGAACGAGGGCATCCCCGCGCCGGGATTGCCGTGATTGAGGAACTCGCGCAGTTGCTCGGCGGTCTGCTCGGCTACGCGCGGATTCATCGCGAGGCCGGGACCCTGCGCGCTGCCCTTCGCATCGTCGCCGTGGCAGCCCGCGCAGTTGGCGCGGAAAAGTTCCACGGCCGAAGGCTGCTGCGCCAGGCCCGCGAGCGGGAGAAGGAGCGGAATCAGGACCGGGGCGCGCATGGTCAGCCAGCGAAAGAATACCACGTGCGGGCTCTTTCGAAACGTTGAAGCGCCTTCCTGTTCCAGGCGATGATGAGAGGACGATGCTGATGGAGTTCTATCTGCCGCTTCGGGGTATCGCCGCGGGTCTGATGATTGCGGCGCCCGTGGGGCCGGTCAACGTTCTCTGCATCCAGCGCTCTTTGCAGAAAGGCTGGAAATCGGGGCTGGTCTCCGGGTTCGGCGCGGCGCTGGTCGATACCTTGTATGGCGGCGTCGCCGGGTTCAGCATCAGCCTGGTGATCGAGTTTCTGATTCGCGAGCAGAGCTGGATACGCCTGATTGGCGGGTTTCTGCTGATTGCGATCGGCGTGGTCTACTATTTCCGAAAGCCGCATCCACTCAAAACAGAGGGCGGAGGCGCAAATCAATCGGATTTCGTTTCGGCGTTTCTTCTGACCGCAACCAACCCGACTACCGTTCTGTCATTCCTTGCGATTCTCGCCATGCTCGGCCAGGGACAGCACCAGCCGGTCTGGCAGACTTCGCTTCTGGTGGGCGGGATCTTTCTGGGTTCAATGACCTGGTGGATCGTCCTCACAGGAGGCGCGAGCCTCCTGCGGGACAAGGTACGCGGGGATCAGAGCATGCGATGGCTGAACCGGATTGGCGGACTAGCCATTGCCCTGTTCGGACTGGTCAACATCTTGCTCAGCCAGCAGCACAAGGGCTGAACAGGCTTCTGATTAAGCGATGCGCTTTCGGCGGGCGATCAGACCCAGGCCGGCGAGCGCGCCGCCGAGAAGAACGATGGTGTCCGGTTCCGGGGTGTCCGAATAAGCGGCTACCTGAGCGGCGGAGAGAGCGTTGTCGTAGATTTGGACGTCGCGCAGTCCGCCATTGAGGTTTTCGTTCTGACCGCCGCCAAACTGCGCGCCGAAAACTGTGAAGGCGCTTCCGCCATTTGTGACGTAATTGCTCTTGGTCGCGCGCAGGATGCCGTCAATGTAGAAAGCCCCATTGCTGCCCGAAACCGTCACGGCATAACTATGCCAGGCGTTATCGCTGGGAGCCTCCACACCGGTGCAGGCGCCGCCGCAGCTTCCGTTGAAGTCCGGCGTCGCCGTCCAGCCATAGTTGTCGCCCACCCGGATTTCGCTGCCGTAGGGTCCCAGGTAGAAGCCAGGTCCACCGGAGTTCCCCTGAGAGATAAATTCCTGCACTACGCCGAAAACAGACTGCGCGTTCAGCATGACCGTGAAGTCGCTGCCGAAGGGGATCAGATCGCTGCCGAAGCTGACCCAATCGGCATTTCCGTCGAGCGTCAGCGTGCCGCCCGTGGCGGTTGCGTCGCCGTGCAAAGTGCCGTCGTCCAGCCCGACCTGGTCGTTGACATTGCCGTTGAAAGTGTATTCGTGAATGAGCGCGCCGTGGGCGGGCAGAGTGGCCGCGATCGCCAGACCGGCGAAGAGCGGCAATTTCATTAAGTTCAGCTTGATCAACATGTCCTCCGAATACGGTTACCTTTATGGATCCATTATTTCCGGTCACTATGGCATTTTTAAGTGCCATGCGTCACGTACGAAGGTACTGGAACTATGTCCGCCTGACATAATGGCTGCGATGCCATTGATAGAAGAGGAGATCTGGACGCTGGAGGAACAGCTTCGCCTGGCTGAACTGAGGCCTGATGCCGGGTTTTTCGAGGCCCATCTGGCCGATGAGGCGATTATGCTGACCGCCGATGGCAAACCTGCATTTGCGAAGCGGCAAATCGTCGAGGCTCACCGACCGGGCCAGGGTCCGAAATTTATCCGGGTGGAAATGCGCGACATGAAAATCGTCGGCCACGAATGCGCGGCGGTCGTGACCTGCGTCGGTACTTATGCGACAGCCGATACCAGCTTCAGCCTGCGGTTCATGCGAGTCTGGGTCCGCAAAGCCGCCGGGTGGGAGATTGTGGCGGGCACCGTGGCGGACGAAAAAGCGGCGTAGTTCGGGCTACGCCAGGGCTTTTCCGTAGAGAACCAGCAGGCGGCTCCACGCCTTCTCGGCCAGCGGTTCGTTGTAGACCCCCGAGTCGGGCGGGCACCAGCCGTGGGCGGAGCCTTCGTACACCTCGATCTCGGCGGGCAGTTTCGCAGCCGCAAAGGTCTCTTTCAGGGTGTCCTTATCCTTCGGCGATTTTTGATCGTCACTGGCCGCAATCGCGATCAGAAATTGCGCGTGGCTTTTCGCGGCCTGCAGATGGGGACTGTTTGGCTGGTCTGAGACCAGACCGCCGCCGTGGAAGGTTGCAACCGCGCCGACGCGATCCGGCATGGCCGCCGCGGTGCGAAACGCCATCGGCCCGCCCATACAATAGCCCTGGGTGCCCATCTTGCGGTTTTTCGCGACGGCGCTCTGCTCATCGAGCCAGCCGATGAAAGCTTTCGCGTCGGTCATGTGCGTCTGCTCGTTCAGGGTTCCCGCGAGCGACCGGACATCCGCGATCGGCGTCGCGGCTCCCTGCGGCGCGGTGGGAGCTTTTTTCGTGCGATAGAAGGGATTCACCACCAGCACGCTGTAGCCGGATTCCGCCAGGCGCTTGCCCATCTGGTGGAACGCGGGCCGGAGGCCGAAAATATCGGGCCAGATCAGAACTCCCGGCGCTGTTCCCGTCGCGGGATGCACAAAATAGCAATCCGCTGTGCCATCCGGCGTTTTGATATTGACTTCCGATTCGGTAACCGTAACGGCGTTCGCCGTGGCTGGCAGTATCATCGCTATTCCTGCTCCCAGCATGGCGCCGAATTGCTTGCGTGTCACCAGTCCGCGAGCCTCGTATTCCTGTTTGTCCTTCTCAAAATAATCCTGATCGCACATATTCCATCACTCCTGAATAGATCGGGCGCGAAGCCCCGTACTGGGACATTCTATATCGCCTCCGGAGGTGATTTGTTATCGGCAAAGTCCGCGCTCGAATGAGTAAGAACAAACCGCGCAATCCGGACCATGGCACGCAACGTGCTGAAAACAGTGATTGCGAATTTGGCTATCGATTGTCAGTAAAACTCCGAATTTATGGTTAGCGCTCCTCCCCGCACGATCCTCATGATCGAGGACAACCCGTTTGATGCGCAGATCCTTCGGGACGCCCTGCAGCACATCGGTGAGCCCTGTGAGCTGAACGTCATTGAAGACCCGTTGCGCGCTTTGCAATTCTTCGATGAATTCCAGCCGGGTGATTCCAGGCCGTGTCTGATTATTCTCGACCTGCACTTCCCGCGGGTGGACGGCGCGACCATTCTGCGTTCGCTGCGCGCGCATCCGCTGTTGCGTGACGTGCCTGTTGCCGCTCTGCCGTCCCTTGCATCGCCGAGCGAGCAGAGGGCGGTGATGGATCTCGGCGTCGATCTGTATCGCACGAAGCCCATCGGTTGGGAAGAAACTCTGCAGTTGGCCAGTGAACTGATCAGTCTTTGCCGGAGAGGCATTCGATCTTGACTGCAGATATTCTTGCCGAGCTGAAAAGCCGAACGGCGGAGTTGCATCGGGACATTGAAGCTGTGGTCCCGCTGATGGACCCTGCGCTCACGCTGGAGCGGTACGCCGAGTATTTGGCTCATCTCTATCCCTGGTACGGCGCTGTGGAAGCGCGACTCTCAGCGATTGCCGGCCTGCGCGCGGTGGCGCCGGATATCGACACGCGTTGGAAAACGGAGATTCTGGCTCGCGATCTTCGTGCGCTGGGACGGCCAGCGGAAACCGATATCGATCTTTCGCGCGTACCGGATCTGCGGTCGATCCCGCAAGCCCTCGGCTGCCTCTACGTTCTCGAAGGATCCACTCTTGGTGCGCAGATTCTCGTTCGCGCCGTACGCAGCTCGTTAGGCGCGGAAGTCGCAGGCAAGACCAGATTCCTTGCCGGTTATGAGGAGAATACGGCGCTGCGCTGGCGGCGACTTTGTCTGTCGCTCTCCTCGTTTCTGACGCGCGCGGACAATCAGGAGATCGCGGTCCTCACAGCGCGAGCAACTTTTTCCGGTCTGCATGAGTGGCTGCTCCGGCGCCAGAGCTTCTCCGAAGCCGAGAAGGAACTCATTGCGAGATGAGCGCGCCCGCGGAGCAGCGGATCACGTCGGAAAACGTCGATCTGACGAATTGCGATCGTGAACAGATCCAGTTCTCAAACGCCATTCAGCCGCACTGCGTGCTGATCGTCATGGATCCAGCGACATACCGGATTCTCCAGGTCAGCGCGAATGCCGATGAGCTCGGTTTCGGCGCGGCCCGCGATCTCCCCGGCCAGCTACTGCAGGACCTATTCACGCGGTCTGACTATCAGCGCATTCGCGATGCCGCCTCGAAATTTCGTCATCCGGCTCCTCCACTGCATGTCTGCGCCACCATGCTGGGTGGGCAGACGCGCGATCTTCTCATCCACGTCAATGGCGGGTTTCTCTTTTTGGAATTGGAGCGTCAGGACTCGCACCCCGGCCCCGCGCAAAAGGAGCTCTACGATGAGCTGCGCAACGGCATTGCGCAACTGAACGCGTCCACTTCGGTCGTCGGATTTCTCGATCAGGCGGTGCACGTGATCGCCCGCTGCACGGGCTTCGAGCGCGTGATGGCTTATCGCTTTCACAACGATGGAAGCGGGGAAGTCGTCGCCGAAGCGGTGCATGAGGGACTGGAGCGGTACCTGGGGCTGCACTATCCGGCAGCCGATATTCTACAACCCGCGCGGCGCCTTTTCGCGCTGACCTGGCTTCGCCATCTGCCGGACGTCAACTATCGGCCGGTCCCGCTGATTCCGGAAATCAACCCGATCGCGAACGATCTGGCGGATCTGAGCTACGTCTTCTCCCGCAGCGTCTCCGTGATGTATACCGAATACCTCCGGAACATGGGGGTTCAGGCTACTATGGTGCTCACGCTGTTCAAAGGCGGCGAACTCTGGGGACTGATTTCGTGCATGCACCACAGCGCGCCGCGCCGCCTTCCTATCGAGGTTCGCGCGATCTGCGAAATGCTGGCGCAGACCTCGTCGCTGCTGATGTCCGCCAAAGAAGACGCGGAGTTTGCGAAGTACCGCGAAGCCCTGAGCCGTTCGCTCGAAGCGCTGGTCCATCAACTGGGACTGCGGACTTCGATTGCGGAAGCGCTGAGCGATCCACAGCTCAATATTCTGACGGCGATCCATGCTTCGGGCGCGGCGGTCGTTCTGGGAGAGACGATTACGCTGCTGGGAAAGACGCCATCGCAAACCGCGGTGCAGGCGATTGCCACGGCGATTGCGCCCAAAGTACAGCTGTCGTGGTCGAGCGATCTGGCGACCCGCGATCTTGAGATGGATGACGAAACGGCGTCGCGCGCCAGCGGGATTCTCGCGACGCGCATCGGTCAATTCGACACGGATCTGGTGATCTGGTTCCGTCCGGAATATCGCCAGACTGTGGCATGGGCGGGTGATCCGGAAAAACTCGTTATTCGCGCTCCGGGCAGGGAAGCGCGTCTCAATCCCAATGGCTCCTTCGATGTCTGGCGCACGGAGGTCAGGGGCCGTTCGGAGCCCTGGCTCGAATGCGAACTCGACTTCGCTTCACGTCTGGGCAGAGCCATTCTTGATGTGGTGGTGCACCGCTCGCGTGAGATGGCGCGGCTCAATCAGGACCTGAGCCGCAGCAATCGCGAACTGGAAGAATTTGTGTATACC
>DASYCD010000479.1:0-6984 GCA_036500405.1 Bryobacteraceae bacterium | reverse complement strand
GTCTGTGACTCTCCTCCCAGTACTGCCTGCCGCGTCGAAGGATTCCAGAGATCGTGGTATCCCTCAACACCCACGGCGAACTTCACCCGGTTGGAAAACAGATGTCCGTCCTCATAGCGCGTGGAAAAACCCGTGAACCGCTCCACCAGATCGTCCCCGTTGCTGCCAAATCCGGCTGTCAGCGAGTGGTCCTGGAAGCGCATCCGCGCATTCACCTCGGCCGTCCATCCCTGGTTCGACGAATAGAGAAAGCGCGGCACGGAAAGATCGAACGCCGAATCCGGACGCAGCAATTCAAAGTTCACCCGGATCCGGTCCGGTGAGCTGCCCCGCGTCAGATGCTGGGTGACCTCCTGCAAATGTAGTGTGGCGCGCAGTTTGTCCGCCAGCTCGCCGATCGCGGACATATCGCACGGTACTCCTACAAGTGCAGAAAGACGCCGCCGCAGCGTCGGAGAGAGCCGCGAATCCCGGTAATGCGCGACTTCCACCCCGGCGAGCGAGACGCTCTCCACAAGGTATTGCTGATTTACGTTGGATTCGGCCATGGCGCGAACCAAAGCCTGATCGGCCCGCGCCAAGCCGCTGAAGAATAACCCTCCGGCCAGAAAGAGACTGATGCCGCGAAAGGAGGCTGCCCTTCCGGCTCGAACGGTAGCAAACATCGGCCACAGTATGGCACGCCGGGAGCCGTCCGGGAAAGTGGTGGAAAACCGCCGGAAAATGGGTGCAGAGAAACCTGACACCTGTGACGCGCTCGTCACAGGTGTGCTGGCTAACAAAGTCGAATGTGAGAACGGGTGAGACGGAGGCCGAAACTAAAGCGCCTTCGCCAGCTCAGTTGCGAACGCGCTCTTGGGTTCCGATTCACGCCTGCGGGTTGCCCCGCCGGCGCCGGACCGCCGGTCACTCCGGCCGCCACGCGCACTGTCAGTTCTCGCAGCCACAGGGCCGCCCTTACTGACAGGGCCACCTTTCGTAGGTTGTGCGGGATTGGCGCGCAGAATCTTGTCTTCAAGAGGTGCGCGATCGAAACGGCGAATAATCGCCTGCATCTCGTCCTGTGTCGGAGCTTCCACAAACGCGAATCCTTTGGATTCCTGCGTCTCATGGTTCCGAATCACTTTAACCGAGTCCGAAACAAGGTCTTCGGCTGACAGCCATTGCTTAATGTCGTCAGCGGTGACCCAAGTAGGCAGATTGCCTAAAAAAACGGTAAAACTCATTAATTTTGTAGCTTGAACCCCATCGGTTGGATTTTTTGGATTGACCTACGGCAAGCCGGGAGACAGTGTCTACTTGCCTAATCGATACTATCAGACGGATATTGATGGTGCAATGGTTACCGCGTTTCAGCGCGGTTTCAATTGCCCGAAGGCCGCTCAATAGAGTCGATCACCACGTACTCGATCGGGACCTTGCGCGCCTCCAGCCTCAGCCCTGATTGCTCTTCAATCGCCGTGAAAATCGAAGGCCCAGTCTCCGCCGACCAGTCCAGCGTTATGTCGAATTGCCCCTGGATCCCCGTCATATCGAGAATCGGCCGGTCCAGTTCCCCCAGGCTGCGCACGAAGTTCGCGATGCTCGTCCGATGCGTTTCCAGATGTCCCGCCCGGCGCTGGACGCCATACTTCGTCCCCTCCGCCGTCGCCTTTAGTTTCGGACCGCCCTTCGCCACTACCAACGCATAAACCGAAGTCTCCTTCGTCTCCCGATGCGTCACGAGTTTGCAGCGTTCCCCCAACAATCTTCGAATCATTGCCCGCAGATCGTCGTTCGAAGTTCCGGCAGGCATCGTCGCCGTAATGTTGTATCCTTCGGATGCCGTCCAGTCCGGCGCGCCCTTCAGAGCCCACAGCTCGATATTGAAAGCGCTCGTGATCACTGTGCGAACTGGATACTGCTCAGTGATGAAATGCGTGGCATCAACCCGCATCCCACTGGGCATTCCAGGCTCAAACGGCGGCGATTTCCGGATCGAAGCCGCATCAAACGCCTGCCCGAAAGCGGCGCCACACAAAATCAGACAAATCCCGGGACGTGCGAGCACGCAATTCTGACGCGCCGCAACCACACACCGTGGAACCGAAACCTCACCCGGCCAGCCCCGGCACGCCACCTGCACTCTTAGCCGCTCGCACGGCCCGCAGGACCGCCATCGCCAGCGCTTCCGACGCCGCAGCTCCCACCGAATCCACGCTCGCTTTCTCTTTCCCCAGCGAAAGCGCGAACGTAATATCCCCGTCGGACATCGTATTCACCGGCGCAATCGTCCGCGCCACCCCGATACTCGCGAGCGCCGCGAGCTTATTCGTCTGCACGCGATCCAGCCGCGCATTTGTCGCCACCACCGCCAGCGTCGTATTGCCGCGAAATCCCGGACTCTCTATGCCACCATGCCGCATCGCGGCCGCCGAATCCACGAATTGCCGGCTCGTCGCGGACATCCGCGCGCCCGCCACAATCTTTCCCGTCGCCGGATCGATTACATCCCCCAGTGCATTCACCGCCACCAGCGCCCCCACCATCACGCCCGACCCCAGGGTCAGCGACGCGCTCCCAATCCCGCTCTTCATCGCTCGCGTCATCCCAAACATCTTGCCGATCGTCGCGCCGGTTCCCGCGCCTGCGTTACCCTCGGCAACCGCCGCATTGGAGGCCGCGTCCACCGCCTTCTCGCCCATCTCACGCGTGGGACGCACGTCGGCTTTTCCAATCGAGAGATCGTACAGAATAGCGCCCGGCACAATCGGCACTCGCGCCGCCCCGGTATTAAATCCAATTCCTCGCCGCTCAAGCGCGTGCCGCACCCCACAGCTCGCCTCCAGCCCGAAAGCGCTGCCGCCCGCCAGCACAATCGCATGAACATTCCCCGCCACGTGCCCCGGATGCAATGTATCGAGCTCGACGGAGCCCGTAGCCGAACCTCGCACATCCACGCCGCCCACCGCATCGCTTCCGCAAAGGATCGCGGTGCATCCGGTGAGCGCGTTGAGGTCCGTAACATGCCCCACCAGAATGCCCGGAACGTCCGTCAGGCCTTTCATGGAAGCGATTGTATGCTAGCATCGGCTTGCGGGATGCTTTTCGGGCGCAGACTGCCCCGGCGACGGGCTCCCTTTTGGACGCAAGGCGGCGAAATCGACTGTGCTTGACATTCTGAAGGGTCCCATACTGGCAATTCAGGAGTTCTTTGAATTAGCCGGGCGCGCGATCCGCAACGTCGTTCGCAAACCGCACTACCTCGATGACATTCTTCTGCAGATGGAATCCATCGGCGTGGGCAGTGTCCCTATCATCCTGCTGACCGGCTTCTTCTCCGGCGCCGTCATGGCCATGCAGATGGGCCGTGGACTCCAGGATTACGGCCAGACCGGCCGCACGGGACAATTCGTTTCGATCATTCTGGTTCGAGAGCTCGGCCCCGTGCTGACCGCCGTCATGGTGATCGGCCGCAACACGTCGGGAATCGCCAGCGAGCTCGGCTCCATGAAAGTCACCGAGCAGATCGACGCCATGCGCGCGCTCGGCACCGATCCTATTCAGAAACTGGTGACGCCGCGCATGATCGCCACTGCCATCATGCTGCCCTGCCTCACCATCATCGATGATTTCGTTGGCATGATTGGCGGCAACCTGATGGCGTACCTGCTGTTCGCCGTTCCCGGGCGCCTCTACTGGTCCACCGTCTGGCGCTCGCTCGTCTGGAATGACGTTGCGCAGGGTCTGACCAAGCCCTTCATCTACTCCTTTGCGATCTCGCTGATTGGCTGTTACTACGGCCTCCGCGCTTCGGGCGGCACGCAGGGCGTCGGCCGCGCGACTACCCAAGCCATGGTGTCGGCATCGGTGATCGTTTTCGTGCTGAATCTGTTCATCGGCCGCATTTTTATCTTCATCAGCCAATTGGGTCAGTAAATGGCGGATCAAACCAGGGAAAGTCTGCTGCGGTTCGAAGACGTTACGGTCGCCTTCGATGATGTCATCGCGCTCGACAAGATTTCCTTCGACGTGCGCCAGGGCCAGACCCGTATCATTCTCGGCGCGGCCGGCAGCGGCAAGACCATTCTTCTCAAGACCGCCATGGGGCTGATTGCGCCCCACGGCGGCCGCGTGTTTCTCTTTGACGACGACGTGACTGGCGCGGAAGAAGCCCGTCTCTTCAACATTCGCTCCCGCATCGGCATGCTGTTTCAGGAAAGCGCGCTGTTCGATTCCATGACGGTCGCCCAGAATGTCGCCTACCCGCTGCTCAACCAGAAAGCGATTTCCATCCCGCGCGATCAAATGGAACCCGCCGTGCGAAAGTCTCTGAGTTTCGTGGAACTCGAGCACACCATGGCGAAGTACCCCAGCGAACTCTCCGGTGGCATGCGCCGCCGCGTCGCGATCGCCCGCGCCGTGGTGACGAATCCGCCGCTTCTGCTCTACGATTCGCCCACCGCCGGTCTCGATCCCATCACGGCCCACACCATCATGTCGCTCATTATCAAAGAGCGCGATGCCAACAACACCACGGCGCTCGTCGTGACCCATCGCTATCAGGACGGGAATCTGGTGACCAACTTTCGCTACAATCCGAACAGTGGGAATCTCGACCCCGCTGGCCCGGAGGGAACGAACACGATCTTCATGGTGATGAAGGAAGGCCGCCTCATTTTCGAAGGCAGCCAGACCGAGCTCGAAGCCAGCCGGGATTCATACGTTCTGAAATTCGTGAAACCTCCCGAACAGGAAGCCGCCTGAGAATCTTATGCCGTCGCAACAAAAAGTAGAGTGGGCGAAGCTGAAAACCGGCATCCTTGCCTCAGTGGCGATGCTGATTCTCGCCGCGCTGATCTTTCTGCTGACCGGCAACACTTCG
Source organism: Bryobacteraceae bacterium (assembly GCA_036500405.1). Classification (GTDB taxonomy): domain Bacteria; phylum Acidobacteriota; class Terriglobia; order Bryobacterales; family Bryobacteraceae; genus BOG-234. The sequence goes on along the minus strand of DASYCD010000479.1, from coordinate 2,120 downwards.
CTGTTCGAGCACGAAGCCATGCTGCGGACCTTCATGGACGATTCCGCCGGTATGGCCCCCAATGCCCCGGTCCGTCTCAACGGAATCCTGGTCGGCCACATCAAGGACGTTCACCTCTCCGGCTCGAAGGATCCGAAGCGCACCGTCGAAGTCGACATGCTGATCCCCGAGCATTTTCTGACTGAGATTCCCGAAGATTCCCGGGCCGCTATCAGCGCCTCCAATCTGCTCGGGGATAAGTACATCAACATTACCCGGGGCACCCACAAAGCCAACGTGAGGGAAGGCGGCGAGATCGCGTCTCTGCAGACGCAGGATGTGCCGGAAATTCTCGCTCAGAGCTCCAGCCTGCTCTCGCAGTTTCAGACGATCCTCGGCCGTGTCGACGGTCTGCTCACCGTGGTCGAAAACGGGCAGGGCAACCTGGGCAAGCTCTTCAAGGACAACACGCTCTATGACCGTCTGAGCGCCACCGCGGGCGAAGTGCAGGATCTCGTTAAGGACATCCACGACTCGAACGGCACCATCAGCCACCTGCTCTATGATCCTTCGTTTTTTGACGACATCCGCCGTCCCCTTCACCGCATTGATGAAATGCTTGCCGATCTCCAGCAACAGAAGGGCACCGCCGGCAAATTGCTCTACAATCCTGACCTGCACGATCAGAGCGTCGCGGCCATCACGGATATTCGCGGCACGATCGCCGAAGCGAAGAAGATGCTCGACGATTTGAACGCCGGCAAAGGCACCGCAGGCAAGCTCCTCAAGGATGAGGAGGTTCACAACCAGATCGATCAGATCGTGAAAAAGATCAATGTCGCGATGGATAAGATCAACAGCGGGCAGGGTACGCTCGGTCAGTTGATGGAGAATCCGGCGCTCTACGATTCGCTGAATACCACCGCCAAAGATGCGAGCAGCCTGCTGAAGGATTTCCGCGCGAATCCGAAGAAGTTCATGACCATTCGGTTGGTCCTGTTCTGATCCAGCTGATATTTAACGCCGACGATTTCGGCTTCACGCATGACGTGAACGAAGGGATTGTCGAAGCCCATCGCGACGGCGTACTCACCGCAACCACGCTGATGGCAAACGGCGACGCATTCGACCATGCCGTGCGCCGCGCGCGCGAACTGCCGTCGCTCGATGTGGGAATGCACCTCGTGCTCGTGCAGGGCCGCAGCGTGCTGCATCCGGAGAAGCAACTCCCTGAAACTCTCCAGGAATTGGGCAAGGCCCTGATGCGCCGCGAAATCCACGCTTATGACGAGGCCGCCGCGCAGGTGCGGAAGATCGTCGCGGCGGGAATTCGGCCGACCCACCTCGATACCCACAAGCACACGCACCTGTTTCCGCCGGTGCTCGACGCTGTCGCGAAAATCGCGAAAGAGTTCGATATCCCGTGGGTACGCAGGCCGTTCGATTACGGTACGGGCCCGGTCGCAGGCCTCACAAAGCAAGCGGTGGGGGCCGCGATGAAGCTGATGAGCCCGCGCTTTTCGAAGAAGCTCGCCGGGTTTCGCATGACTGATCACTTCACCGGGTTCCAGCTCACCGGCACTCTCGATACCTCCGGCATTCTCGAAACCCTGAAGTCCCTGCCGCAAGGCCTGACGGAGTTCATGTGCCATCCCGGCCACTGCGGCGATGAACTCCGCGCCGCCGCCACACGCCTCAAAGAGACCCGTCCCGCCGAGCTCGCCGCGCTCACCTCGCCCGAAGTTCGTCGGGTGATTGCGGAGCGCGGCATCGAGCTCACCAGCTATCGCGCCCTCAATGCGAGAGCGTGAAGTTGACTTCAATTTCCGTCACTACTTCGACCGCAGTACCGTTCAGTAGCGTCGGCTGATATTTCCACTGCTGTACGGCATCCATCGCAGCCCGCACAAGCAGCGGAGGCCCGGAGAGCACCCGCAGATTGCGAACCTTACCATCCGCCGCAATGATCGCTTCGATCCGCACCGTACCTTGGGAACGCGTGGAAATAGCGATCTGCGGATACGTGGGATGCGGCGCATAGATCAACTTCGCCGATTCCACATCGCCCCCAATCCGCACCGGACCCGCAGGTCGAACAGGCGCCGCTGGCGGCTTAACGGGCGCCGGCATCGGAAGCGAGG
>DASYCD010000478.1:0-4358 GCA_036500405.1 Bryobacteraceae bacterium | reverse complement strand
CGGCGAATTTGCCGGACGTGAAGTCGATGACGTTGTTTTCAGGATTGCGAGCAAACCCGATCCAGTCGCCAAATTGGTCGTGATTGGTTATCGGGAGGAGTTCCGGCCCATCGTTTGGACGCTGGCCGATTCCGAAGTGTCCTTTGTACCCTCGATGGTCGTTAAGCTGCCGAACGCCACGGTGCTTGTCAATCGCGACCGCGTCGACGGTACCGGAAATTGGTTTTACGAGGATTACTTCGTTTTCGATCGGGCGTCCGGACTCCCGGTCAGTCTTGAATTTGACACTGTCATCGATTCGGAACTGAAGAGGATACTGCCACCTGGAACGGCCGTGCGGATGGGCGGGGGCTTCAATATCCAGTCGCTCCAGTACAAACAAGGTGTCTGGAAGCATGGCGACCCGAATTGCTGTCCAACAGCGGGAACTGTGTCGATTCAGCTTGCAATCCGCGACAATGCCGCCGCAGTGGGCCACGCCGACTACCGGCCCGGTCATTAGTAACTTCTGCACGCGGAGGCGGGGCGAGGGATTGCCGCCAGTCGCCCTTACTCGCCTGCGGTTCGGTTGCTATTTTCCGACCCAGCCCACGTTGTTGTAGCCCGTCGATTCCTTCACCAAAACGTGTGACGCTTCCGCCGGCGGCGCGGCTGCGGCAAAAGTCCAGTGAATGGAGTATTGGGGAATACCGGTTTTTCGGCAGTATCTGTAAGTGATTGAAAAGGACTGGAGCCCGGTGCCGGGATTGAACCAGCGACATCATGGCGGAAAAGCGGCTGGCCGGGGAGTATTGACGGAGCACAGGGAATGCCCGTGCTTGCTAACGGGAATCGAGTGGGTTAAACGCGGTCTACCTGAGCCCCTGTTCGCTCTGTCCAATTGATTTCAGGTAGAGCCAGTCCAGTCCTCAACACTCACAATCCCTCGCGAAAGGCCAACGTCCTGGCGCAATCCTGGCGCGCCATCCCGCAAGACGGGCTTGCTCTCGGAAGCAATTTGGGCGATCCGCGTGACTCGGTATGGCCCGGCTGTGCCGAGGCCGCCACAGGGCGGATACAGGAAGCCGATTGTAATGCGGTGGCATTTCGTTTGCGCTGTTCCGCTGAATGTTGCGAACCTTCCTGACAATTGCTGGTCTAACACTCCTCGCAAATGGAGCTTCACTCGCGCAACGGCCGCAATTCGAAGTGGCTTCGATCAAGCCATGCAGTCCCGATATGGCTCCTCAGGGTCGAAGTGGAGGTGGTCCGCTATCACGCGAAACATTTCCTGAGCGTCTGACGCTGACTTGTTCCACCGTGAAGGGTCTCATTAACATGGCTTACGTCCTCTTCGCTGGCGCGCACGTCGATCCCCTGTCCTCTGTGCCCATTGAAGGGGGGCCGACCTGGATCAATTCCGATCTCTACAGGATCGAAGCAAAGGCGGCGAGCGCGCAGAGTCAGGAAACTTTGCATGGAGCCATGTTGCGGAAGCTTCTAGAGGACCGATTCAAACTGAAAATTCGACGCGAGACCAGGCAGATTCCGGTTTATGCTCTGACGGTCGCGAAGGGTGGCCCGAAACTGGAGCGCTTCAAAGAAGGGAACTGCGTCCCAGTCGATATGGTGAAGATGACATCACAGTTTCCGCCGGGCCTGGCTCCTATGCTTCAGCCCGGCCAGAAGGGTTGTCCGAAACAGGGGACGATGAAAGGGCGGAACGTGACTCAGAATTTTGAAGGGTCTACTCTCGACGAGTTCTGTAAATTCGCCCTTCACGGCATGGACCGGCCGGTGATCGACAAAACTGGTCTTACGGGATTATTCAATATCAAACTGACCTACGCTCCCGACGAAGTTTCGGACGCTACTCTCCGCAATCACGGCACACTGGACCCGGATGAGCCGTCGGATGATCCCGCTGGCACATCCATCTTTATCGCGCTGCAGCAACAATTGGGGCTGAAGCTGGACGCCACGAAGGGCGCGGGCAGTTTTCTTGTAATCGAAAGCGTCGAGCGACCAACGGGGAACTGATCTCGTAAATTTAGTAGGTGAATCGTGAGTTGCCCGCGCGCGGCGATGGCGACAATACGCACATAGCTGGAGCGTACTTACCGCGTTAACGTGAGCGACATACTACCGCCGCCCTGTGACCAATGCCCTTCAATCCTGGAAGTGTCAGCGGAAATCATACCGTCAAATCCACCTGCTAACTGCTTCATTTCCAGCTTGAGCGCAGTTCCATTGCGACTTACCGAAGTAACCGGCAGCCCCTTCGCTCCTTGATCCAGACTGTCCATGGTCGCGGTCAAACCGTCCGAGGTATTGACGATGTGAAAAGCCAAATGGAGTTTTTGCGCGCCCGTATCCAGCGTTCCGAACCATGCGCCCTCGATGTCGGACGGTGGCGCCGGCTTATGCTCAGGTTTCGCCGCCGTCGTCACACGCTGAAACTCCAGCGGAAAATCGAGGTGTTGCTGCGTCCAGGCGCCGCTGAGAGCAGTCCCCGCGTCATTCAGAGTCCCTTCATAGCTGCCGCCAATTGAGATGACCGTGAAATTCAGCTTCGTCCCGTGCTGGTCGATTGGCCCCACTTTGATGCCGGTGGCGCCCTGATCGGGGCTATCGAACGTCGCCGTCAGGTTCCCCGCGGCGCTTTTGGAAATATGGACCACAACGCGGATTTCGGCGCCGCCCGCTTTCAGCGTTCCCTGCCAATCGCCGGTGGCATTCTGCGCGCACAGAACACTTCCCGTCATGCTGGCCAGGACAGCAACCAGAGCCATCGCCTTGATCATGGGGACCATCCTGACAGATTCGAAGCGCAGCGAGCAAATCAGTTATTTGTTATGAAAAGCAAAGCGGCTCCGGGCTGAAAACTCCCGGAACCGCTTTGCTGCAATGCGGAATGACTACCGAAACAACGATGGCGCGAGCTCGTTCAGATAGATCCGCCAGTTCGACCACGTGTGACCGCCGCTGCTCTCATCAAAGTGGTAATTGATCCCCACCTTCTGCAGCTGATTCGCAAGATTCTCACCGTTGGAAACCTTCACCACCGGATCATCCTTACCGTGTCCAACAAAGTAAAACTTCACGCCGTCCTTCTTGAGCGCTTCGAGCTTATCGGTGATATCGGCCGGTGTCCCCATGCTGAAGACGCCGATATAACTGAACGTGTCCGGATGCGCATTAGTCGCCGTCAGCGTGTGTCCGCCACCCATGGAAAGTCCGGCGATCGCGCGGTCGTCCTTCTTGCCGACCACGCGATAGTTCTTCTCGATGTAGGGCATCACATCCTTCACAAGGCTTTCCGGAAACGCATTGCCGAAACCACCGCCGCGTCCGCCGGAAGCTCCGCGTCCGCCCGCCCGGCCCGCTCCGCTCGCCCCAGCAGGGCCGCGGCCACCGGCAAACGCTCCCACCACACCCACTTCGCCCGGGTTGCCGGTGTTCACGATATTCTGCCCAGGGACATCGCCGTAGCCCGGTCCCATCTTCTGATTGGCGTTACCGTTGGTCATCACGACGATCATCGCCTTCGCCTTGCCGGACGCGATCAGGTTGTCCATGATCACGCTGGCGCGGCCCATGTTGTTCCACGCGTCCTCGTCTCCGCCTGCGCCGTGGAGCAGATAGAGAACCGGATAGCGCTGCTTCCCGGTGTCATAGCCCGCCGGAGTATAGACGTACATGCGGCGCGGCGAGGCGGCCGGGAGCGTCGGCGAAGGATACCAGACCTCGCTCACGTTGCCGTGCGGAACATCGTGGATGATGTAGTTTTCCGATAACGGTCCGTCGATGATGAAGAAGTTGAGATAACGCGTACCGTCGCGCAGATGATTCGCATCGGAAGGATCGAGAAGGCTGACGCCATCCACGGAAAATGTGTAGCTCCACAATTCGGGATTCAGCGGCCCGACGGTAGTGGACCAGGTTCCCGCGTCGTCCTTCGTCATCGCGATGTTGCGGCCTTCCGGCCAATCGCCGTTGAGAACAACTTCAGTCGCCTTCGGCGCGCGTAGACGGAACGTGACTTTATGATCGCTGGAAATTTCGGGAGAGCGCAGGGCCGGGCCGCGCCCCATCCCGCGTCCCCCTCGACCCGATGCGCCCGCGGGCGGCCCAGGCGGCTGCGCGTACATTGTCAAAGCCAGGAGTGATGACAATACTGCGATTTTTATCTTCATTCGTAAACCTCTTCGTTTTTACCCAGCGGTCCCACACCGCTGGAGCAGGGCCATACTATCGCAGTTTGTGCACACTGCGCACAATTGTGCGATTAACGAGCAGGCTGTTTCCCGATGGAGTTACTTTCTACGTGTTCCTGAAAGTGGCGTGCATGCCCCTGGGGTGAATATTACGAAGGACGA
>DASYCD010000477.1:0-7783 GCA_036500405.1 Bryobacteraceae bacterium | reverse complement strand
AAGTGGTCTGCTGGACCTGCCATCGCGGCCAGGAGAAACCGGAAGCGGCTCCGCCCGTGCAGATGCCGGGGCGTGGTCCCGGTGGTGGCCGTGGTCCGGGCGCTGGTGCTCCCGGTGGCGGAGCTCCGGCCGGTACGCCTCCCGCGCAGTAAGCATACCCTGGGGTCTGTCCCCTCCCCACAAGGCCAGCGCGCCTGCGGTTTTACCCGCGGGCGCGCTGGCTTTTTGTTTGTAACCGGCGACAGAGTAGAATTCTGTTCATGCCCTTTTCGATTCGTCTGCGGCTCTGCATCATGATGTTTCTGAACTACGTGATCTGGGGCTCATGGTACGTCACCATCACCACGTACCTGACGAACACCCTGCACTTCACCGGCACGCAGGCGGGCGCGGTTTTCGGAACAGCGTCGATCGCCGCCATCATCTCGCCGTTCTTCGTCGGCCTGGTAGCGGACCGCTTCTTCGCCACCGAGAAAGTTCTGGCGGCCCTGCATTTCCTCGGCGCCATTCTGCTGTATCTGGTGACCAGGGCCACCACGTTCCCCGCTGTCTACGGATTGATGCTGGTCTACTGCCTCTGCTATTTCCCGACGATCGCGCTGACCAATTCCCTGCTGCTCCAGCACGTGAAGAACGCGGGACAGGACTTCCCGCTGATCCGCGTTTTCGGAACGCTGGGCTGGATTGCGATCGGTCTGGTGATTGGCTGGACGGCGGTCGAAAAGTCCACCGGTCAATTCCTGCTGGGCGCGGGCTTTTCGGTTGTGATGGGCCTGTTCAGTCTCGTACTTCCGCATACGCCGCCGCCGGCCAAAGGCGAGCCGCTGAGCGCGAAGAAGATCCTGGGTCTGGATGCACTCGTGATGCTGAAGGACAAATCATTCCTCGCGTTTGCGATCGCGTCCGTGCTGGCCTGCATCCCGCTGACTTTTTATTTTTCCTTCACGAATAACTATCTGAATGACGTACACGTGCAGGACGCCGCGGGCAAGATGACGCTGGGGCAGGCGTCCGAAGTGATCATGATGCTGGTGATGCCGTTCGTCCTGCGTCGGCTGAGCGTCAAAGGGATTCTGGTGATGGGACTGGGAGCGTGGGCTGTGCGCTACACGCTGCTGGCGTACGGGAACGCCGGGCCGGCGGTCTGGATGTTCTATCTCGCCATCCTGCTGCATGGCATTTGCTACGACTTCTTCTTTATGACGGGGCAGCTTTATACGGACCAACAGGCGCCGCCGCATCTGCGCAGCGCGGCGCAGGGGTTCATTACGCTTCTGACGTATGGGATCGGGATGTACGCGGGCTCGATCCTATCGGGCGGCGCGCTCGATTACTTCACCACGGGAAGCGGAGACAACGCCGTTCGTAACTGGCAGCCGTTCTGGCTGAGTTCCGCGGCGGGCGCGGCTGTGATTCTGCTGATCGTGATCTTTATGTTCCGCAGCCGGGCGAAGATTCAGACCGAAGCGGCGGCATAAGACCTGCTACCCCAGGCTCATCTCGCTGTCGAAGTGACGGCCGACAAGCCATCCGATCAGCACAAAGACCAGATTTTCAACCGGCAGGAAGATGAATCCGATTCGGTGACGACTTGCCGCCGAACGACAGATAGTAGAGAGTTGGCCACGCAACTTCGCCAGGATCGAATTCAGGCTGCTGTTCAGCAATCCCGCGATAAAGGGCAGAACAACGCCGCCAATGAAGATGAGCAGTCGAGCCTGCCTCATAAGTGCTTGATTCGGTACCTGAATCGTACTGGTGGGCTACCGAGCCGTCAAGCATTTTTCGACCGTACATTGCAATTTCGTGTTTCTTTCGACCGTCGCGAATGATTTTCGACTTGCGGTTCGTGATAGAATTTCGACTTAATAAGCGAAGTAGAAGCAGTTTTCGACTGCGGCGAGAGGATTTCGACTGGTGGAGATCGAAACGGGATCTATAGCGATCTTTCAGGAACGAACGGTGCCGACTGGCGGCAGATTGGTCGGCTGGGCAGCGCTGGTGCGCTCTTTTGCGATTGCAGCCCCCGTCCGGCGTCCCGGTTGCCTGGCCGGGCATCATGTCAAGGGCAGTAGCCGCGAGGAGAGCGGCTGGCGGCTTTTTGATAAACGATACTGGCCCGGCGATACGTTCGCCGATCATCTCGATTTCGCTCTGCGGCATGAAGATCTCGACCTGCTGATTTTCCGCCGGCTCTGCGATGCGGCGCCGGCAGCGGCATTCGCCGCCATGATTGCCGCTGCTCCTACCGGCAACGCGGCGCGGCGCGTTTGGTTTCTCTATGAACATCTGACGGGACGAACGCTCGATATCGACGACTCCACCAATGTGGCGGCCGTTGATGTTCTCGATCCCAGGAAATACGTCCCAGGCAATCCTCGACTGTCCCGCCGCCACAGAGTGCGGGACAACCTACTCGGCACTGCCGATTTCTGCCCGATTATCCGCCGGACTTCAATGCTGGCCGATGATATGGCCCTCCCGCTTTCCCAAAAAGCCTGCGAGACAGTCGGGCGAACGCGCGCTCAACTGATCGCCCGGGCCGCGAGCTTCCTGCTTCTGGCCGACAGCCGTGCCAGTTTCGAAATCGAAGGCGAACGGCCGCCCCGGACGCGGCTGGAACGATGGGGGAAAGCGGTGGTTCAAGCGGGCAAAAACCCGCTGAGTCTCGATGAAATCCTGCGCCTGCATCACGTGCTGATCGAAGACATGCGCTTCATTCGTCCGGGCCTGCGGCTGGACGGCGTCTTCCTCGGAGAGCGCGATCACGAAGGCAACCCGCTACCGGAGTTCATTGGGGCTCGGCCGCAGGACATCCCCGCGCTGATGGACGGACTGTTGGCGGCCAACAAGCGTATGCGAGAGGATGGCGTCGATCCTGTCGTCAAGGCGGCAGCGACCGCATTCGGTTTTGTCTACATTCACCCGTTCGAGGACGGAAACGGACGCCTGCATCGCTGCCTGATTCATCGCGTTCTTGCAGAACGTAAATTCACGCCGCCGGGGATGGTGTTTCCGGTTTCGTCCGTCATGCTGGACCGGATTGACGACTACCGCGCGACGCTGCAGGGGCACTCAAGACCTCTCATGAATTACATCGAATGGCGCCCTGTGCCCGAGCACAATGTCGAGGTCACAAACGATACGGCCGATCTCTATCGATACTTCGACGCAACGGAAGAAGCGGAATTCCTTTACTCCTGCGTGCGGCGAGCAGTCGAGGTGGATCTGCCACGCGAAATTCAATATCTTGGACGCCACGACGAAGCGATGCGGAGAATCATGGAAACCGTTGAAATGCCCGACCGGCTCGCCGCGAATCTCATTCAGTTCATCCGCCAGAACGACGGGGTGCTCGGCAGGAAGCCCAGAGAAGCGGAATTCAGGCAATTGACGGATGGCGAGGTGCAGCAGATTGAGACCATCGTCGGCGATGCCTTCGCGGGGTTCGAGAACTGACGGGCATCAAAGCCCCATCGCGGAGCGCAGCACTATCCAGACTTTCTGGCTGGCAGGCAAGGACACCCGACGAGTCAGAACGTCGGCGGGAGACTCGGCGATGCGGTCGAGCAGGCTTCGATAGATCGCGATGAGAGCGCGCATCGCTTTGCGGGAGTTGGCGTGGATCATGGCGGTGAGGGGCGCGGACTCGTCATAGTAAGCGCGGGCGCGGGCGATCTCGAATTCCATGAGGCGATCGAAGGCATCGCTGCGGCGCGAACTCGTCAGGTCGTCCAGCGAAACACTGAAGCGCGTCAGGTCTTCCTGCGGCAGATATGTACGGCCAAGGCCGGCGTCTTCGCGGATGTCTCGCAGGATATTGGTGAGTTGGAACGCGATCCCGCATTTTTCCGCGAGGAGCGGCGCTTCGGCCGAATCGAAGCCGAAGATGTGGATTGTCGTGAGCCCGACGACCGACGCCACACGATAGCAATACCGGTACAACTCATCGAAGTTCCGAATGGGCCGCGGGTCCAGATCGGATGCCACACCCTCAATCATGTCGAAGAAATATTGATGCGGGATACGGTAGCGCGCGACAGCATCGAGGAATGCCGGCCATACCGGGCTCGCATCGGGACGCCCCGCCAGCGCCTGCGTGAGGGCATCCCGCCAGCGGTCCATAGCCGATCGTGTAGCGCCCGGCTCGTCGCTAAGATCGTCGCAGTAGCGCATGAATGCGTACATCGCGCACATCGCGTCCTTCTTTTCGGGTGGGAGCAGAACGAACGAATAGTAGAAATTCTTCGCGCGGCTCTTCGCGACGCCGCGGCAGTACTGCTGCGATTCTTCGAGCCGGATCATGCGGCGCGTGCGCCCGTAAACGCGGCGCGGACGAGCGTGCCGGCAAGCAGGCGAACGCGTTCCACTTTCGAGATGGAAGGACGGCGTTCCAGCACGTTGTAATCCTGCCGCGCGATCTTCTCGAGAATCCGCATGCCGCCGCGGCTGAAGAGATCGAGATCCACGGCAAGCCGGCGGTTCACCATGCCGACAAGCGGCAGTCCTTTGACGAACAGGCCGTGCGCCACCTCAACAGCCTCCCGCATCACGCCGCGGAAGCGGTTGTCGAATTTGTGGGCGAAGAGTTCGTCGACCGTGTAGTTGTGCCGCGCGAGCAAATCGAGCGGAAGATAAACGCGATCCTTGTGCTGGTCAACAGTCACATCCTGCCAGAAATTGGCGAGTTGCAGCGCGGTGCAGGTGGCGTCCGACAGAGCCTGGCGCTCGGGATCGGAATAGCCGCAAAGATAGAGCACCAGCCGCCCCACCGGGTTTGCCGAACCCTCGCAGTAGTGAAAAACTTCTTCCCAATTCCGATAGCGAGTGACGGTTTGATCCTGAATGAACGCGCGGATCAGATCGTCGAACGGCTGCCGCGGAATGGAATACTTCGCCGCCGTGCCGCGCAGCGCCACGAAAACCGGGTGCTGCGCCTCACCCGCATACATTCGCCCGACTTCGCCCGACCACCACTCAAGCAGGCGAAGGCTTTCCGCGGGATCGCCGATTTCGTCCGCCAGATCGTCGGCCCAGCGGCAATATGAGTAAACGTTGTAGAAATCCTGATGCAACTCACGCGGCAGCAGAAAGCTGACCACGTGGAAATTTTCGTAGTGATGAGTGGCGAGCCAGCGCGTGTACTGCTCCGCTTCCGAGAGCGTCCACACGCGGGACATGGCGTCCTGATTGCCGGCAAACTCGCGCGGCAAGAGCGCGGTCATGGAATGATAGCGGTCTTGAACGATGTGCCGCCTTCAGCCAGGCGGAACATGACGCGGGTCAGATTTTCGAGCGACTCTTCGGCTTCCACGAAATCGCGGGCGCGAATACCGCCGCTTGAAATGACGTCGAGCGCTTCCTGCATCGAAGTGGGCGTGTGGTGGAAGCTCGCCTTGCAGGTGATTTCGGAATAGTGCAGCAGGTTCGTGTCGAGATTGACGTTGGTGCCGGAGGGCGGCCCACCGAAGAAATTCACCGTACCGCCGCGGCGGAGCATTTCGACCGACATGTTCCACGTTTCCGGCTTGCCCACGGCTTCAATCACGATATCGGCGCCGCGACCGTTGGTCAGCTCACGAACACGGGCAGTCGGATTTCCAGTGTCTTCCGTGGACACGATGCGGTCGGCGCCCAGACGAGCCACGCGTTCCAGACGTTCACGCGTACGTCCGATCGCGATCACGCGCGCGCCGCGCAGTTTGGCGAGACGCACAAACATGGAGCCGATGGGACCCGCGCCAATGACGGCTACCGTATCGCCGGCCTTCATCTCCACATCTTCCACGCCTTTGACAACGCAGGCGAGTGGTTCGGCCAGCGCGGCATCGCGATAGTCGAGATGCGGCGGAATCACGTAGGTATTCACGCGGACGATGCGCGCCGGAATCCGGATGTACTCGGCGTACGCGCCGTTATTGAACAGAAGATCTTCGCAGAGATTGACGCGTCCGCGGCTGCAGTAGAAGCAGCGATGGCACGGCGCGGAGTTCGCCGCCACTACGCGCTGGCCGATTTCAAAACCCTTGACGCGTTCGCCGACCGCGATCACGTCGCCGGCGAGCTCATGCCCGAAAAGCGCGGGCGGAACGATCATGCGCGCGTGATAACCGCGGCGATAGACCTTGACGTCCGTGCCGCAGGTGAGGGCGGTGCGTACGCGCACGAGCAGGTCGCCCGGACCGATTTCCGGTACTGGTACCCGCTCCATCTGGACATGTTCTTTACCGTACAGTACAGCCGCGAGCATTGTGTCGTTTATTGCGCGCACGTTGCCTGCTCCTGTGGTCTCACAATGATCTTCAAAGGGTTCTCCCCCGGAAAGTCACCCGGGTGTGTCGCCAGCCTAAAGGCAAATTCAATCTTATCAAGAGGTACGCGGTGAGAGATCAGCAGGTTCACCGGAAGATCCCCGCTGAAAACCAGCCTCGCCGATTCCGCCTGTAACTCCACTGAAGCGCTGTATGAACCGAGCAGTGACCGCTCGCCAACGCAGATACTCGCGCCCGAAAGTTCGATCCGTTCCTTATCGGACGTTTGCGCGAACAACATGATTTTTGCGCCCGGTCGAGTGGAACGGACGGCCTCTTCCACCAGGCCTTTCGCGGCGGTGGCGACAATTACCATATCAGCGCCCCGACTCGCGGTCAATTCCTTCAACTTGGCGGCAACATCGTCCACGCGCGGGTCGAGCGCGTAATCGGCTCCGCATTTCTTCGAAAGCTCGATGCGTGTGGGGATCGTGTCCGTCGTGACGATGGTGCAGCCCTTCAACTTCAGCAGCATGGTGAAGATGAGGCCGATGGGCCCCTGCCCCTGAACCAGCACCACATCGTTCGGTTGCGGATCGCATTGTTCCACTGCCTTCACGCAGGTGTTCACGGGCTCCACGAAGGCTGCGACTTCGAACGGGACTCCATCCGGAATTTTTTCGACGCCGCGCTCCACGATCCAGTCCATCACCCGGACATACTGGGAGAATCCGCCGCCCGCGGGCTCAAATCCACCAGTTACTCCGACTTTCTTGTATACCGGACATTGGGCGAAAAGTTTCCGCTCGCAGTAAAAACATTTGCCGCAGGGGATATGGTGGAAGACGATGACACGATCGCCAGGCTTGTAGCGGGTGACTTTCGAGCCCACAGCAGCGATCACACCAGCCGTTTCATGACCAAAGATGCGCGGCGGCGGCAGCAGGTTGTATTCGATTTTCTTGAGATCCGTGTGGCAGACGCCGCAGGCCTCCACCCGGATCAGAATCTCCCCGGGGCCAGGCTCAGGCGTTTCGACCTCATCGACGGAAACAGTGCTGGAGCCGCGGTAGACGGCAGCGCGCATGTTGCCGGGAACAGGTTGTTTCATATCAGAAATGGCAAGCCGCCAGGAAACCCGCGAGCCGTTGGGCCGCCAAAGAAGAGCGTCGCTGCAATCTAATCAATTCAGGGAGGGCGTCCATCGGATGCGCCAAGGCGTATACCACTAAGCGTGGCACATTGAGGGTACCGTTCGGCATAAAAAAAGACTCAAAGTCGATGAAAAACGTTTCATTTGCGTGATCGCTCACACCTCTCACGCAAAAGAACGGTACAGCCATTTCGCTCGCCGCGCGGGCGACAGCCGCCGCTTCCATTTCTACTATGATGGCGCCGGTTGCGTGAAGATTCTTCTTTTCGACGCTGGTGCGGGCGATATGTTGGCTGGTTCGAACAAGACCGGATCGGACAGCGGGACCGGCGGGCGCGTTTGCGGGCCAGTTATGATGGCCATCCGTCACTTCCGTCGC
>DASYCD010000476.1:0-29912 GCA_036500405.1 Bryobacteraceae bacterium | reverse complement strand
CGCGCGCCGCCGCAACATTGCGGGAGCGTTTCAGCCGAAGCCCGGCGCGAACCTGCGCGGCAGAAGAGTTTTGTTGATTGACGATGTTTTCACCACGGGAGCCACGGCCAGCGCCTGCGCCGCGGCCCTGAAGCGGGCGGGAGCGGCTTCCGTATCCCTGCTGACGTTGGCCCGCGCGGACCGGCGATGGAGAGATTAGCGACAAGGAGCGAGAACGAACGGATGGAAAAAGCATCGAAAATGAGTCTGGCTACCTCCAGACTCCAGAAGCCCGTGCTCGTACTGAACGCGAGCTATGAACCGATCAATATCTGCGCGGCCCGGCGCGCACTCGTGCTGGTCCTCAAAGGTATTGCCGCGGCTGAAGAGACCACCTCACATTCCATCCATTCCACACGCCGGTCCCTGCGCGTGCCGAGTGTGATCCGGTTGCTGGAGTATCGCCGCATCCCGCACCAGACCCGCGCGCTTTCCCGCAAGAACATCATGATGCGGGATCGGTACACCTGCCAGTACTGCGCGAAGACGATGCCAGCCGGGGAACTGACGCTGGACCACGTCATTCCGCGCTCCCGCGCCGGCGAATCCGCCTGGGAGAATCTGGTGGCGTGCTGCCATCACTGCAATAACCGGAAAGGCAGCCGCACACCGGAAGAGGCTGGCATGAAACTGGCGCGCCAGCCGAGGCCGTTCAGCCTCCACACCAGCCGCCACCTGATGCGCCTGCTGGGCAAGGGCGAAGACCAGTGGCGTAAGTACCTGTTCTTTTAAGGCGCTGCAGGGCGGCCCATCACTTGCGGAACAAACCCCCGTGGCATAACGTAAAGGTTAGATAGAAGATGCCTTTCTGCACGCAATGCGGGGTCGATATCGCAGGAAACGCCGCCTTCTGCGGGAACTGCGGCGCTCGCCAGGGGGCTGGCGCGCCTCCGCCGCCTCCGCCGCCATTTCCCCCGGGTCCGGCGCCGGATCCACTGGCAGGCCTTTCCCCCCGAACAGCGTCCATCCTTTGCTACATCCCGATCGTCGGCTGGATTGCCGCCGTCATCGTGCTCGCTTCCCGGAAGTTCAAGAACGACCACTCCGTGCGTTTCCACGCCTTCCAGGGGCTCTATCTGTTCGCGATCTGGTTACTGCTCGATTGGATCGGTCCCATCGTGGATATGGGCGCGGTTCACTTTGTACGATTTGACCATCTTTTCCGGGGCATCCTGTTCGCGGTCTCTATTTTCATGATCATCAAAGCCAGTCATCAGGAGACATATGTGCTCCCGATCATAGGTGAGCTGGCGAAAAGATCCGCCACGGAATAATACCGGGGTACGCGCAGCGTCAAAAAGCGCTACCATGTGTTTGTGGCTGGCCCGATGCCACTGACTGCTTGCCTTGCCCGTCTCTACGTATTTCCGGCCGAGATTAGCTCCCCCCCAGTTCAACACGCCTTCCGGCGCACAGGCGCCCGAGGCCACAACAGGATGATCGACTAACATGAAGAATATTTATGTCGGGAACCTTTCGTTCCAGACCAGTGAACAGGACCTTGAAGCGACGTTTTCCGCGTACGGACAAGTGGAACGCGCCCAGTTGGTGAAAGACCGCGAAACCGGAAAGTCGCGCGGCTTTGGATTCGTGGAAATGACGGACGATGCATCCGCCGACAGAGCAATCGAAGCGTTGAACGGCTCCCAGTTGGATGGACGGAATCTGACCGTGAATGAGGCCCGCCCCCGCGAACCGCGGCAGGGTGGCGGTGGTGGCGGCGGCAACCGCTTTGGCGGAGAAAGCCGTCGGCGCGAACCGCGCTGGTAGCGGCTACCGGGTCTCCGGAACAGCCTCCTCACCGCAGGCTCTGAAAAGTCTCCCGATCGAAGGCTGACCCTTACAATAGTGGTTCACCTTTCACCTGGAGAGTTCATGAGCAAGAAGAAAATCGGCATTCTGACGGGCGGCGGCGACGTCCCCGGTCTGAACGCCGTCATCAAGACAGTTGTCTACAGCGGCGGCGCAATCGGCGCGGAAGTGACCGGTTTGCGCCGCGGCTGGGAAGCCCTCACCCACCTCAATTTCGACGATCCCGCGAGCGTATCGCGCTACGTTCTGCCTCTTGACCGGCACAACACCCGCACCATCGACCGCACCGGCGGTACCTGGCTGCATAGCTCCCGCACGAATCCCCTCAAGATGAAAAAGGTGCCCGAATTCCTCTCGGGCGAGACCTTCAAATCCTCGGAAAACACCAAGAAGGGCATCACGTCGACCGTTTTCGACATGACGCCGCGCGTGCTGAAGAACCTGGAGAAGCTGGAGCTCGATTACCTGGTAGCCATCGGCGGCGACGATACCCTGAGCTATGCCCAGCATCTCGATAAGCAGGGCTTCAAGGTCATCTGCGTCCCGAAGACGATGGACAACGACGTCCGCAACACGGAATACTGCATCGGCTTTTCGACCGCCGTCAACCGCGCGATCGAGGCCATTGATCGACAGCGTGCGACCGTCGGTTCGCATGAGCGCATCGGCATCTTCCGCATCTTCGGCCGCGATGCCGGTTACACGGCGCTCTATACGGCGTACGTGGCGTCCATCCGCTGCTGCATCCCCGAATTCAAAGTGGATCGCGATCGTCTGATTGAACTGGTGCTGGAAGACAAACGAAACAACTCGTCATCGTACTCCCTGGTTCTGCTTTCGGAAGGCGCCGAGTGGGAAGGTTATCAGGTGCAGGAATACGGTGTACCCGATGCTTTCGGACACCGCAAGAAAGCGAACATCGCGGAAGTTCTGAACGATTACATCCAGAAGCGCGGCGAAGAAACGATTGTCAGCGATCTGACTTACGACCTTCGCAGCGGCGCTCCGGACTTTGTGGATCGCATGGTAGGCAACACGTTCGGCGGCATGGCGATCGACCTGATTGCCCAGGGCAAGCACGGCGTGATGACGGCGATTAATGGCGGCAAGTACGCAGCCGTGCCGATCCCCGATCCGAAACTCGGACCGCGCGCGGTCGATGTCGAGAAGATGTACGACAAGCAGCGCTACCGGCCCAGCTATACCGGCAAGATGGATCTCCCCATCTTCCTCACCAATGCCTGAGATAAAGCTGGGGACAGTGCGCGCCGCGGCCACGCGGCTGAAGCAGATGCTGACGCACACATCCCCCGCCCCGTCTCCGACGCTCGATGAGCGGCTGGTCCGCGAAATCCGCCGTAATTTCGACGTGGAAGCGGCGAATGAGGCGGACTTCCCCTCCACGATCGATCCCCGCATTCAGCACGTAGCTTTCCTGCGCCGCTGGTTCGCGCCGATCGGGAATCACCGTCTGCTCGACGCCGGTTGCGGCAAAGGCCGGTTCGCGCGCGTTTTATTCGAGGAGAACCCGGAGGCGCGCATCACGGGGCTCGACATTTCAGAACAGATGCTGAGCTTCGTGCCGAACGCGGTCGGTAAGGCAGCCGGGATCCTGACCGCCCTGCCCTTTTCCGATGGCTCGTTTGATGGCGTCTATGCGACGGAGTCGCTCGAACACGCAGTCGATATTCCACTGGCGGTCAGCGAATTGTGCCGCGTCCTGCGTCCAGGCGGCAAACTGGCGATCATCGACAAGAGCGCCTCCCAATGGGGGCGGCTCAAAACCCCCGGGTGGGAGCGCTGGTTCGACCGCCGGGAACTTGAAAAGCTCCTCGCCCGCCACTGCCGCACCGTTGGAAGCGAACCAATCTCCTATTGGGAAGACGTCGCCCCGGACGGGCTGTTTTACGTCTGGTTCGCCCAGAAGTAGCCTCCCTCCCGGATATACTCTTAGATGCATATGGCGAATGGCGAGGCCGCCCTGGGCGAGCCCACGAATTTTCCCGTCGCGTTGCCGCGCGAGCAGCCGGTGTGGCAAATCGCGGTCAACTGGACCTGCGCGATCCTGATCGCGATCGTTTTCCTGGCAGCCGGCCTGTGGAAAGCCAGTGATCCTACGGGAGCGGCAGTCCGGCTGGCGCAGGCGAAGGTTCCGGAATTCCTCAGTGTCCCGGCGGCCGTTCTGTTCGGCATCGCGGAGACCTTCACGGGCGTCCTTCTGCTCATGCCGCGATTCCGTCGCTGGGGCTCCTGGTGCGCTTCCCTGCTTCTCGTTGCGTTCATCGTTTTTATCGGAATCCACTACAACGAACTGGTGGGAGCGGACTGCTCCTGCTTCCCGTGGATCAAGCGCGCAGTCGGCCCGCAGTTTTTCATCGGGGACGGCATCATGCTGCTGCTGGCGATTGGCGCCGGACTTTGGTCCAGCCGTCCGCACAGCCTGCGCAGCGCAGCCCTGATTCTGGCCGCCGTCACGGTCTTTGCAGCGATTTCCTACGGGTTCGACGCGACCCGGCGAACCGGAACCGCGGCTCCACCAACCATCGCCGCTGAGAGTGGCCCGCCGATCTCTCTGACAGATGGGAAGGTTTTTATTTTCTTCTTCGATCCCCACTGCCTGCACTGCCTCGCGGCAGGCAGAAAGCTGGGAACTCTCGACTGGAACAATGCGCGCATCGTCGGCGTACCGGTCGTCAATCCTGAATCGGCCGACAACTTTATGACGAAGACAGGCCTCGCGCCAAAAGGACCGGTATCAACGGACTCTGACGCCCTTCGGAAGATCTTCAAGTTCGACGCCGCGCCCGCGGCAGTGGCGCTCGAAGACGGCCACGAAAAAGCCCTGTTGCTTCAGTTCGAAGACCAGGAGCCCAACGCGACACTCAAGCGTCTGGGTTTTATCCGGTAAACGCTTTCCGATTTAACCGCCTGTAACAACGACACCCCGAACTGCACTTAGTGGTCGGAGGCGCAGGTTAGGCTGCGGTACAAAGCCGGAGACGCTCGGAGGGCGCTCTGGTTCATCTTTGGCGGCGGGAATGTCTCGGAGGCATTCCCGCCACTGCAAAACGGAGGAGACGGCCCGGAGGCAGTCTCCTCTTTTTGGTTTTTGAATCCGATTAGTAGAGCAGACGCGTCCGGATCGTACCGGGCACGCCGTCGAGCCGCTTCCGCAACTGAGCCGCAGACCCGCTCGCCGGATCGATGTCGATCACCACGTACCCGATCTGCGCGTTGGTCTGCAGATACTCCGCGGCGACATTGATCTTCTCTTCAGAGAAAATCGCGTTGATACCCGAAAGCACGCCGGGCTGATTGCGGTGAATATGCAGAATGCGGTGCTTGCCGGAATACGCCGGCAGTGACACTTCGGGAAAATTCACCGCGGCGAGCGTGGAGCCGTTGTTACTGAACCGGATCAGCTTATCCGCCACTTCTTTTCCGATGTTGCGCTGCGCTTCTTCCGTGCTGCCCCCAATATGCGGCGTCAGGAGTACGTTCTCGAAACTCTGCAGCGGCGATACAAACGGTTCCCCGCTCTTCGGCTCCTTCGGAAACACATCGAGCGCGGCGGCTCCCACATGGCCGGATTTCAGCGCTTCCGCCAACGGATCAATCTGGACCACCGTACCCCGCGACGCATTGATCAGTTTCGCGCCCGGCTTCATCCGCCCGATCTGCTCTGCCCCGATCATGTTGTGCGTGTCCGGCGTCTGCGGCACGTGCAGCGTCACCACATCCGATTGCTCAAGCAACTCTTCGAGTGACTCCGCCTGCATGGCATTGCCGAGGGCCAGTTGCTTATCAATGTCGTGGAAGATCACACGCATGCCGAACGCCTCGGCAAGCAGTCCCACCTGCGTTCCAATATGCCCGTAGCCGACAATGCCCAGCGTCTTGCCGCGAACTTCATGCGATCCGGTGGCGGTCTTCGGCCACTCGCCGCGATGCGCCTGCGCGTTGCGCCACGGAATGCCGCGCATCAGGAAAATGGTTTCGGCCAGCACCAACTCGGCCACGCTGCGCGTATTCGAAAACGGCGCGTTGAACACCGGCACGCCCTTCTGCTGCGCCGCCGCCAGGTCCACCTGGTTCGTGCCAATACAGAAACAGCCCAGCCCAACCAGCTTCTCAGCGGCGTTCAACACCTCGGCCGTCATCTGAGTGGCCGAGCGAATGCCGATGAACGCAGCTTTCTTCACCGCAGCCAGAAGCTGCTTCTCCGGCAGCGATTTCGGATGATATTCAATGTCGCTGTAGCCATCGGCGCGGAACGCGTCGACAGCGCTCTGGTCCAGGCCTTCGAGCAGCAGGACGTGGATTTTATCTTTGTCGAGAGAATTGGTTTTCACGAAGCGATCAGGTCCCTGTAAAGAACGATGCCGCGCGAAGCCCCGAAGATTCCGGGACTTCGCGCGGCACTGGTTGAATCAACTGCAATGCGGTTCTGCCGCTTACCTCGGGCAGCCGGCCTTCGAGACGGCGGCCGACGGAACGGCAGTCGCGCCCGAAAGTTCAGACGGGGTCTGAGCGCCGCTCGGGATGATCCAGACTTCGACGCGCCGGTATTCGGCGTTCTTGTCGGATTCCTTGATTCCCTGGCCCGACCGTTCCTTCACGTTGGTGGAGGAACCGCAGAGCGCGGGACGCGGCGTGGAGCTCTGATCCGTACCCGCGTTCTTCGACATGATGCGGGAGAGATCGAGCGACGGGCAGATGCCCTTACCGGCGCTGAGGACAGCCGCCGAATTGATGACGCGGGCTTCATCCAGATTCTTGCCCCGCTCCTTCGCGTCGCGGTGGCCGATGAGGATGACCTTGGCGCCCGGATCGTTGCGGAGCATCGGCGTCAGTTCTTCGAGCAGCAGACGCTTGCCGCAGTTGTTCACGCGGGAGCTGCCGTTCGGGAAGACAACGTCGTCAAGGCGGCGCGCTTCCGGATCGAGCGTAACCGTCACCGGAGCGGTGCGGGTCGCGGTCTGGCCCTTCGCGTCCGTCGCGGTGGCCGTCAGCGTGACGGTCTTGGTCTGCGGACGCAGGCGGTTGCTCATATCGAAGCCGCTTACGCTGCCGGGATTGAACGAATTGCCGGTAACGCCTTCACCCGAATACCGGATGCCGATGTTGCCGCTGCAGGGGCCGGGCGTAGCGCTCGCGTTCAGCGCAACCGGACCGGAGGAGTACGGGACCGACGACGGAGCCGAGAAGGTCAGGTTCGGAGGCGTGAGCCCGTTGATGTTGAAGTTCGCCGGCGAAGAATTCACCGGAGCGTTCGTGGCAGTCACGCGAACCGAGACTGTCGCCGTGCCGGATTCCGGCATGTCATAGGAAGCGCCGGTCGCTCCCGACACGGGCTGGCCGTTCACGATCCACTGGTAGGTGGCCTGGCGGCTGCCGAGATTCGGAGATTCGGCGGTCAGGTGATAGGTGTGGCCGGGCGAAGTGGTAAACGGAGCCGAGGTCGCTTCGGACGGGCCCGGGGTCACCGCAACCGTCACGTTACGCGCGCCGGAAGCGCCGCTGGTCGGAACACTGAACGTGGAGCTCGTCGCGCCGGAAGCGGCGGAGCCGCCCACGTGCCAGGAGTACGTCGGATTCGGAAAGCCGTTCGAGTTGACCGTGAGGCGCAGATCGTCGCCGGCGCAAACGTCATGCGCGCCGGAGATTGCGGGGGCCGTGGTGGGAACCGCGGGCAGATCCACGCGCATCGCCTGGTTCACGAGCGGATTCGGCGGCGGCGGCGGCGCAACATAGCCTTCGCGGAGAATGATGCCGACACTGGCAGACAGCGAACTGTTCTGACCGTCGGGCGGAATGAACAGGGTATTGGCCCCCGTCGCATGATCCGGCAGGTTGAAGTGCGCGCGCGGATTGACGCGGCCACCAACATCGAACCGGATGCCATAGCGGCTGTTGAAGTAGTGCTTCATGCCAACGCCGTAGGTGATGGCGGGCTCCACTCTCGTCTCGAGCCTGTTGGCCGGCGGCACAAAGCTGCTGCCTGTGGCTGCGGGTCCCAGTGTGCTGCCAGGGAAATACCACACCGCCGCAGGACCGCCGAGGATAAAGAACCGGGTCTTCGCCGTGCGCGGCTGGAAATGATAAACCAGATGGAACGCAGCCTCTACGTTCTTCGACTTGAACGATGCGTACGCATTAGTTTGGCCGGCGGGCCGCAGCAGGAGCCGGTTACTGCCCAGCGTGAGCGACCCTTCCGCGGAAACTTTCGGCGAGAAGTCGAAATTGTAGCGTTCACCGAACATCCAGCCGTTGTCGAATCTCTGATCGTAGTTCCTGGTATTGTTTCCCTGATATGCCTGGAACCACTGCCATCCGAAGAACGGGGTAATGTCCCACTTTGAATACCCGTTGTCGGCGTCCCCCGAGCTGGCAGGCTTCGCGCTGGCGGTGCTTTGCGCCAGGGCGCTTCCCGTAAGCCCGAGAGCTACGGCGCCGCACAATAAAACTTGCCGGCTTCGCCGGACAAATTGCGACCTCATCGTCATGAAATTATCTCCCTCTGTCAACTGAAGCTTCCTCATCGATTACTCCGGGCGTTGGCCGCCATACTGGTACCGGCCGCACCACCTGATGCCGCGGCGGCGGTCCACATCCCGATTCCTGTCGAATACACACCACGTCTTGGGAACAACGCAAAAAGCGTGTCCGGAGCCGCGGAAAGAATCACCAATGACGCGGGACCGGCATTACCGGCCGCCTCATCATCGAGCGGCTGCCAGCGCTGGCCGCCGTCTGTTGATACAAAAACTCTCCCGCCCTGCGATGCAAGCGCCTCCCCGGGACGGGTGGGATGAAACAAAACCAGGCTGACCGTCTGCTGTTCCAGCCCGCCATGTACTGCTTTCCATGTCCCACAACTGTCAGTGGAACGAAACAAACCACCCGGTGTCGCAGCCAGGGCCACGGTTGAATTTGCGGTATTCAGCACAGAACCCAAGTGCATATCAAATGCCAAACCGTACCATGGACCCTGAACTCCCGTGCTTCCACAGGCTTTCCAGGTAGCGCCGCCGTCCGTACTGGCGATCGCGCCTGAATTGGTAAGCGCTGCCACGGCGCTGCCCGAGCGTTGCAGCGAGAGCGTGCCCGGCTGCATCGTCTCGCTCGAAACTTTCGTCCATGTTGCGCCATCCGTGCTGCGGAACAAACCACTGGACGTCGCCGCGAGCAGCGCGCCTTTCGCAAGCGGCAGGAGCGCCGAGACCGCCGTGCTGCCTTCCGGCATACGGCGAGAGGCCCAATGCAGCCCCCCATCCTTTGATTCCGAAATACCGTGATAGCCGGCCGCGTAAAGCCGCTTCGAATCGTCGGGCGCGGCCGTCATCTGAATCAGCTGATCGCCGGCCGGAACCGCCGCTTTGTCCCATCGCGCCGCAAGATTTTCCGTCCGATATGCGCCGCCTGATCCCGCTTCATAGACACTACTGGAGTAGAGCGCCAGTCCGGATCCCGAAAGAGTGGTGAAGCTCCGATTCGCAAATCCAGTATTGGATTCGCGCACCGTGCTGCCTTCGTCATTCGAAACCAGAAGCCCGCCCGGATACGCGCCGGCGGTGGCGGCAAAAAACACACGGCCATCCAGGCCGGGGTCAAATGCCAGCGAATGAATGCTGTAGGGGCTTACCTTGCGCCACGCATGTCCGCCGTTGACGGACTTCAGCAGCCCATCGGTAGTGCCCGCGAAAACGACTCCTTCGTGCCGGGGATCGATCGCCACAAAATGAGTGCGGAATGCCCCTCGCGGTGTTTCAAGGTGCGCCCATTTACTACCGCCGTCAATGCTGTTATAAACACCGCTGCAGGCGCTCGCCATCACATGCGAGGGATTCTTCGCATCCACCTGAATACTGAAAACGTCGGAATCGTCGATCATCCCGGTGTGGATCGATTGCCAGGAGGCGCCGCCATCCATCGTGCGCCAGGGCAGATGAGTTGTGCCTGCGTAAAGAATCTCGCTTTTCGTGGGATGGAACGCGAGTGAGACCACGGGACGGATCTCGGTGTCGCTGTCCTGCGTGATGTGCTTCCATGTCGCGCCCGCATCGCGGCTGATGAAAACGCCGGTCGATGTACCTGCGGCGACCACCGACGTGTCGCCAGGAAACAGCGCCAGCGACCAAACGCCGATCCCAACCGTGCCGGGAAGCTGCTTCCAGGTGCTGCCACGGTCCGTCGTTTTATAAACACCGGAGATCCGGCCGATCTCGCTTTCGACGCCTGCATACCAAGTGTCCGCGGAATTCGGATCGATCTCGAGCGCGTGCAATACGCCGGAGAATTGCGCGGGGAATGGCAGATTTTTCCAGGAGGCCCCGCCGTTGTGCGATACGAAAATTAAACCGTTGTGGGCAGCTCCCACCACCTCACCTTTCAGGTGTGGAATCGTACGCACGATATCCGCATCACCCCCGAAAGGACCAGTGGCAAGCCAGGAAGCGGAGACCAAACCAGGCGCCGCCAAAAGGGCAACTAGTGTAAATGCTGGTATTTGCGCGAAAACGACCCTACCGGCGAAGACGCTTGCCACAGCTTCCATTCTGCCATGGAAGTCCTGATTTTTCAACGGGATTAAGGTATTTTCAATACCGGGCTCTATATAAGTTGAGTAACCCTCACTCCATTTCCTCACGCGCCACGTGAAATCCGGTGTTGGCGGCGGGCACTCCCGAATACACCGCGGTCTGCAGCAAAACCTCTTCGAGATCACACGGTTCGAGTTCGTGCTTCAGTCCGGTGCGCACATGCAGGCGGAACTCTTCCCACTTGCCAGTGGAGGCAGTGATCGCCAGCACGAGCAACCGCCGCGTTCGCCGGTCGAGACCGGGGCGCGACCAGATCGTGCCCCACGCAAACCGCGTGATCAGTTCCTGGAAGTCGCGATTGAAATCCGTGGTCGTCGCGGCCGCGCGATCCACATGCTCGTCGCCGAGTACTTCGCGCCGGATCTTCTCGCCCGCGTCTCGTTCGGAGAGCAGGAACCCGAGAAGCGCCGCGGAGAATGACCGCGGCCGCTCCAGATTCGACAAGTGCGCCGCGGGTAGCACCACGTGCTTCGCGCAGGGAATGCGCGCGGCGAGAACATCGCCATGTCCTTCCCACGGAGTCGAGATATCGCGATCGCCACCGATGACCAGCGTAGGAACGCGAATCTGTTCGAGCAGCCCGACCTGGTCAAGATCGCGAATCGCCGCGCAACATCCGGCGTAGCCCACCGGATCGGTGGCCAGAAAAACACTTCGCATCGACGCCACAAACACCGGATTTGCCGCGAGCGATTCCGGGAGAAAACCGCGTTGCATGGCGGAATCGACGAATGCCGACATTCCCGTCGCGAGCGCCTGCTGTCTGCGCGATTCCATGATCTCCGGAGCCGGAAATTTTGCCGACGTATTCGCCAGCACCAGATGCGTGAGCCGTTCCGGCTGATTCGCGCCCAGCCATTGGCCGATCATGCCGCCCAGCGAAAGTCCGCAGAGCGCGAACTTCTCAATTCCAAGCGCGGAGGCCAGCGCGACAACATCGCCCGCCAGCATCGCGACGGAATAGTCGCCCGGCGTCGATTCCGAGGCGCCATGCCCCCGGACATCGCACCGCAGCACGCGAAAGTACGGCAGCAAGTCTTCCGCCTGGCGATCCCAAAGACTGTGGTCCGTCCCCAGCGAGTGCACGAAGACCACTACGGGCTTATCGGTGTTTCCATCCAGACGGTAAAAGAGCCGGACTCCTCCGGCTTTCGCAAACGGCATTCTCTCTCCTGACCTTTGAGCTAATCTTCCAGTAAAGCGCGGCGGAATTCTTCGGCGGAGCCCAGGTACTCTTCGGGCACGTCGAGCGCGGCAATCTGTTCGGGGGTAAGCAGTTCCGCAATGTCGGGCATCAGGCCGATCGCCACCGCCAGCGGAATCTCGCGCTCCACGGCGATGCGCGAGGCTTCCGAGAGCAACGCATGCGCGGCGTCGCGGCCTGTAGCGGCAGCGATCTGCATCATCACTCGCTCGGAAAACACCAGACCCTTCGTCGCGCGGATGTTCGCCGCCATCCGCTCCGGATGCACCACGAGATGATCCAGGCCGTGGGCCATCGCGGAAAGCGCGGCTCCGGTGGCTTCAACGACATTTGAGATCGTCATCCATTCCGCATGGAGCCCGCCGACGCCTCGTTCGTGCTCCTGCACCATGCCTGCAAGAAAATCCGCGACGAGGCCCGGCGTGAGATTCGCGCACGCCAGCACGATCGCGAATGACGTTGGATTCCGTTTGTGCGGCATCGCGGAGGAACCGCCGCCTCCGGCTTCCTCGGCTTCGCCGACTTCCTGCTGCATCAGCAGCGTGGCGTCGCGCGCGATCTTGCCGAGCGTAGCCGTGTAGATGCCGCAATCCGCCACAAGGGCGGCGAGCCGGTCGCGATGCGTGTGCCATGGGGCATTCGGAATCGCAAGTACCAGTTCTTCGCCCAGCAATCGCGTGACTTCCCCGCCCTTCTCCGCCAGCGCAGCCAGCGTTCCGCTGGCGCCGCCGAACTCCAGTACCAGCGCGTCTCCGAAAGCAGCATCGAGCCGGGCCCAGTCGCGCCGCAGCGCCGCATACCATCCGGCGGCTTTCAGACCGAAGGTCACTGGCGGCGCGGCTTGCAGGATGGTGCGTCCGAGCATCACTGTTGTGGCGTGCTCGTCCGAAATCCGACGCAGGGTTTCGAGGAGGCGTTCGTGATCGGCCGACAAAATGGCGCGGGCGCGTCCCAGCAGAATCACAAGCGCTGTATCCGTCACATCCTGCGTAGTGGCGCCCCAATGGACAAACCTCGCCGCCAGTGGACTGACCTGGCGTACGTTCTCTGTGAGCGCTTTCACGACGGGAATCGCCATCGCTGCCTGACGGCGAATTTCTACCGCCAGCGCTTTGGGGTCATAGCGCGGCGCTTCGCATGCGCTCGCAATGGCTTCGGCCGCGGCAGCGGAAATTAAGCCGCAGCGCGATTCGGCGCGTGCGAGCGCGGCTTCGAAATCGAGCATGGCCTGAAGCACAGAGTCATCGCTGAACAGCGCGGCAAGCGCGTCTGTCGTCGTCAGACATCCGATGAGTCCGCGCGGCATCACATCGATTCTGACACGTTCCACTGCTGATGAATTCATTACAAATCGAAGAAAACGGTTTCGTTCACACCCTGGAGATGGATGTCATGAATCCAGAGCCCTGCCTCAGAACCCGCCCGCGCGATCAGGGTGGTGCGGCGGTCTCCAGGCACAGCGTTGAGAGCGTAATCGGAATCAAGCGAGGCATCGCCGTCGAAATAGATGCGCGTGAACAGATGACTGCACAGACCGCGCGCGAAGATCACAACGTTGATATGCGGCGATTGCCATCCGCCGCGATCGTCCGTGACTTGACCCGGCCGCACGGTTTCGAAAATCGCGACGCCCTCAGCATCGGTCTGCATGCGGCCGAAGCCGTGGAAACTCTGGTCGCATTCGGAAACGCGGCCGTCGCCCGGATGCCGGTAGACACCGCTCGCATCGGCCTGCCAAAGCTCGAGAATTCCGTCCGGCACCGGCGCTCCTTCACCGTCGAGCAAGCGGAGCCGCAGGCGAATGCGTTCGCCTTTCGCGTCCGCGCCAGCCATGACGCCCAGCGCCGAATTCGTCGTCAAAGCGAAATGAAAAAACGGACCCACCGTTTGCGATGGCAGCGCCGCGAGCCGGCTCATTCGCGTCCCTCAAACGGCGTGGCGTCGCGGCCGCGCAGCACGAAATTGAATCGATAGCCCAGAGCCCACTCGGGCTCCGTCAGATCGAGATCGAAGCTCGATACCAGCCGCTGCACCGCGTTCGGATCGCCGATCGACTGGCTGATGGGATCACGCGCCATCAGCGGATCGTTCGGGAAATACATCTGCGTCACCAGGCGCGTGACGAACGCGGGGCCGAACAGCGAAAAATGAATGTGCGCCGGCCGCCAGGCATTCGTATGGTTTCGCCAGGGATAAGCGCCCGGCTTAATCGTCACGAGGCGGTAGTTGCCCTCATCATCCGTCGTCGTTCGGCCTGCCCCGATGAAGTTTGGATCGAGCGGCGCTGGATGCGCGTCGCGCTCGTGCCGGTAACGGCCCGCCGCGTTCGCCTGCCAGACTTCGATGAGAGTGTTCCGAATGGGGCGGGCGTCTTCATCCAGTACTTTGCCGGATACAATGATTCGCTCGCCAAGTGGTTCTCCTGCGCACTGCCGCGTGAGATCGTTATCGGTTTCGCCAATCGGATTGTGGCCGTATACCGGGCCAGTGAGTTCGGAAAGCGTGTGTGGCAACTGGATCAGCGGCTTCTTCGGCGCACGCAGCAGCGTCGACTTGTAGGGCGGATAATCCAGCCGCGCCTGAGCGCCCGTTTCGATCCGGGGATAAATCCGGTTCATTCCGCCACCTGCCTCCCGTGCGCTTCCGCCGTCCTTCTGTTGAGTTCGCGCAGTACTTCGAGTTCAGCGGCCGTCGGCGGCGGCGTTTCGGTCACCGTATCCGCGGCGCGGAGCTCCCATCCGGTCGCCGCGCGCACCGCGTCCATCGTTACGCCGGGATGCAGGCTGGCCACCGCCATCTCCTTCGTCTCCTCGTCGGGCTTCATGATACACAGATCCGTCACGAGAAGCGCGGGGCCTTCGGTCGTCACGCCAAGCTCACGCCGCTCGCGCCCAGTGGGGCCGTGTCCAAGCGTCGTCATGAAATCCAGCCGGCCCACAAATGTACGCGGGCTCTGACGCATCACGATGAAGACGCGTCCGCAACTCGTAGCGATCTCAGTCGCGCCGCCCGCGCCGGGCAGCCGCACCTTTGGACCGCCGTACTTTCCGATAACAGTGCTGTTCAGATTGCCGAATCGATCCACCTGCGCCCCGCCCAGAAAGCCAACTGTGATGCGGCCGCCCTGCAGCCAATAACGGAACATTTCGGGAACGGACACCGTGGTCAGCGCAGTCTCGCATAGTTCGCCATCGCCGATCGAAAGCGGCAGAACTTTGGGCTTCGTTTCGATCGTTCCCGATTCGTAAATCAGCGTGAGCCCCGGCGCATGCGTCATTCGCGCCAGGTTGCATGCCGCGGACGGAAGACCGATCCCGACGAAACAGATATCGCGGCTGCCGAGCGCCCGCGCTGCCGCGACGGTCATCATTTCGGCTGCAGTATAGGGCTGGCTCAACCGATGTTCTCCCGAATCCACGCCGTGAATGTTTCGCGATCCCGCGAAATTTCATCCCATTTCACGTAAAACGAATTGTCGCGGGAATAATAGCCGTGCGCGTAAGACGGCCGCGCGCCGCCGGACGCGTGCACGACCGCGGTCATTGTCCACGAAGGCAGAATCACGGCATTCGTACTACGCACCCCGAAGTCTTCCACAATTTCTTCCACCGTCGCGATCGAACGCTTCGAAGCCAGCACGACTTCCTTCTGCACTCCCGCAATGCCTTCGATCAGAACGTTGCCAGCCCGGTCCGCCTTCTGGGCGTGAATGATCCCGACGTCGGGACGCAACGCCGGAACCGCCGCCAGCTTTTCACCGGTGAACGGACAATCGATAAACCGGATATTCGCGTTCACCTCCGGCAGATCCACGCCGATGTATCCGCGGAACACCGCGAACGGCAGCCCCGAGGCTCCTGCCGCCCAGGCATTCGCCATGGCGGCATGGCTGTGTTCTTCGATCTCCAGCGGAGACGGCCAGCCGCGCTCCACAGCGTCACGGAAGCGATGGAGCGAACCAACGCCCGGATTTCCGCCCCACGAGAAGATCAGTTTCGAAGCGCAACCCGCGCCGATCATCTGGTCATAGAGCAAATCCGGCGTCATTCGAATCAGAGTCAGGCCGCGCCGGCGCTGCCGGATGATTTCCTGGCCCGCGGCGAACGGGATCAGGTGGGTGAAGCCTTCAAGCGCCACGCAGTCTCCATCGCGCACATTCGTAGCGACAGCGTCGGCAAGATTCGAAAAAATGGCCATGTGCGATTAACGTCCGATTGCGCGTTATTCGCCAATTGTAAGATGATGGAACCCGGTCGTGTCAAATGGCCCCGGTTGTGACAATGGCAAAGACTGGCGATCCCGATTACGTTCTCTCGCTCGCGCGCGGTCTGCAGGTCATTGAAGCGTTCAATGACAGCCCGAGAGGGCGCACCGTCTCCGAGCTCTCGGCCGCCACCGGCCTCTCGCGCGCGGCGGTCCGCCGCCTGCTGATCACGCTCGAACAGCTCGGCTACGCTCAGCACGATGGCGCCGTGCACCGTCTGACCACGCGCATTCTGCGCCTCGGCTTCTCGTATCTGTCTTCGACCTCCCTCACCTCGCTCGCGATTCCCGTACTCGAACAACTCAGTTCGCGCATTCATGAATCCTGTTCGGTCAGCGTGCTTGATGGCGACCAGATCGTTTACGTTGCGCGGTCGGCCTCGAACCGCGTCATGGCGGTCGATCTTTCGGTCGGCAGCCGCCTGCCGGCGTTTTGCACGTCCATGGGCCGCGTCCTGCTCGCGGGTCTCCCACCAGACGCTCTGCGCACGTTCCTGAAAAGCGCCTCGCTGAAACGGATGACTCCGAAGACGGTCACCACGCAATCAGGACTGCTGAAGGTAATCGACTTGGCGCGCGAACAGGGCTACGCGCTGGTCGATGAAGAACTCGAAATCGGACTGCGGTCGATCGCGGTGCCCGTGCACTCGGAATCGGGCCGCATTGTGGCCGCCATGAACACCGGCGTCCACGCAGCGCGCCTATCCCGCAGCGACCTGACGGGGCGAATCCTGCCGGAGCTTCGTGCCTATGCGCACCGTCTCGGCCAGATGCTTCCCTGACCGGGCGATAATCGCACGCCTGAACGGTAATCGCCTTCGCTAATATAGTGAATCAATGGACTCGGTCTATTTCTGCGATGCCATCCGCACTCCCATCGGGCGCTACGGCGGCGGGCTCGCCGCCGTCCGGACAGACGATCTCGCCGCCATCCCGATTCGCGCCCTCCTGGAACGCAACCCAAAAGCCGACTGGCTGCGCCTCGATGACGTCTTCTACGGCTGCGCCAATCAATCGGGCGAAGACAACCGCAACGTCGCACGCATGGCCGCTCTGCTCTCAGGCCTGAACGAACGCATCCCCGCCACCACCATCAATCGGCTGTGCGGATCGAGCCTCGACGCGGCTTCGCTCGCAGCCCGCTCCATCCTCTCTGGTGAGATTTCCTTCGCCATCGCGGGCGGCGTGGAATCCATGTCCCGCGCGCCATTTGTCCTGGGCAAATCCGACGCGCCATTCGGGCGGGGGCAAAAGCTCGAAGACACCACTATGGGCTGGCGCTTCATCAATCCGGTGATGAAGCAGATGTACGGGACAGACACAATGCCGGAGACGGCAGAAAACGTTGCGGCAGAGTTTGGCATCGCGCGTAAGGATCAGGATTCATTCGCCCTCCGCAGCCAGCAAAAGGCGGCGGCCGCCGTCACCGATGGGCGCATGGCGGAAGAAATCATCCCGGCCGGAACGCTCACCGCCGATGAACATCCGCGTCCCCAGACCACAATCGAAGCCCTCGCGAAGCTCAAGCCCGTCGTTCGGCCCGACGGTACCGTAACGGCAGGCAACGCGTCTGGCATCAATGACGGCGCCTGCGCCCTGGTGCTCGCATCGGAATCAGCGGCGCGCGAGCATGGTCTGCAACCGAAAGCGCGCTTCGTCGCATCCGCCAGCGCAGGTGTCGCGCCGCGCGTGATGGGGATGGGCCCGCTTCCGGCCACCGAGCGCGTGCTCGCCAAAGCCGGACTTACCCTCGATCAAATCGACATCATCGAATTGAACGAAGCATTTGCCGCACAGGGCCTCGCGGTCCTTCGTCAGCTGCACATCGCAGACGACGATCCGCGCGTCAATCCGCAGGGTGGCGCTATTGCCCTCGGCCATCCACTCGGCGCCAGTGGAGCGCGCCTGCTCACAACGGCCATCTATCAACTGCAGCGCACCAAAGGCCGCTACGCGCTCTGCACCATGTGCATCGGCGTGGGCCAGGGAATCGCCATGGTCATCGAGCGTGTCTGAAATCCGGACACAGGTCGGCATCGTCGGCGCCGGGCCCGCGGGCCTGCTGCTCGCACACCTGCTCCATCTCGAAGGCATCGAATCGGTTGTGATCGAGAACCGCTCGCAGCAATATGTGATCGAGCGCGTCCGTGCAGGCGTGCTCGAACAAGGCACGGTCGATCTCCTCCACGAAACCGGCCTCGGCAGCCGTCTCGCTCAACAGGGCATGCGGCATGAAGGCATTCACCTCGCCTTCGGCGGTACGCGCCACCGCATCGATTTCGCCGCGCTCACCGGCCGCGCCATCGCCATCTACGGACAGAACGAAGTCGTCACCGATCTGATCCACGCGCGCCAGTCCACCGGCCAGCCTCTATTCTTCGAAGCGTCCCAAGTAGCGATTCAGGATTTCGAAGCCACAGCGCCCCGAATCACCTTCACCCACGCCGGCGAACCCCACACCATCCGCTGCGATTTCATCGCCGGCTGCGACGGCTTTCACGGCATCTGCCGGCCCAGCATCTCGCCTGCGGTTCTCGCCACCTTCGAATGCGAATACCCCTACGGCTGGCTCGGTATTCTCGCGCACGCCGCGCCTTCCTGCGAAGAACTCGTCTACAGCCGCCACGAACGCGGTTTCGCGCTGTTCAGCATGCGCTCGTCGAAAGTCACGCGCCTCTATCTGCAATGCGCGCCCGATGAAGACATTCACAACTGGCCGGACGACCGCATCTGGAGTGAGCTCAACGCGCGCCTTTCCACCTCCGACGGCTGGCGCCCAAACGAAGGCGAGATCTTCCAGAAAGGCGTCACCGGCATGCGCAGCTTCGTCGCCGAACCGATGCGCCACGGCCGTCTCTTTCTCGCCGGCGATGCAGCCCACATCGTCCCGCCCACAGGCGCAAAAGGCCTCAATCTCGCAGTGGCTGATGTCCGCTATCTTTCGCTCGCGCTTGCCGATTTCTACCGCGCCGACAGCGAACAGGCCCTCAACGAATATTCCGCGAAATGCCTGCGGCGCGTCTGGAAAGCCCAGCGCTTCTCCAACTGGATGACTTCCCTGCTCCACCTTTCGCCCGCGACCACGCCGTTCGAAAATCGCCGCCAACTCGCCGAGCTCGGTTACCTCGCCAGTTCCCGCGCGGCCATGACGAGCCTGGCCGAAAACTATACTGGGCTTCCGATGGAATAAATATGGAACGAGTCTGCTTTCTTCTCCGCGTACGGCCTGACATGCTTGACGAATACAAACGCCGTCATCAGCAGGTCTGGCCCGAAATGCTCCTGGCGCTCACCGCCACCGGCTGGCGCAATTACTCCCTCTTCCTGCGCCCCGATGGTTTGCTCATCGGCTACCTCGAAACCGACGACTTCGAGGAATCGCGCCGCCGTATGGCCGAAACCGATATCAACGAGCGCTGGCAGCACGAAATGAAACCGTTTTTCATCCACGAAAAAGGCCGCGCGGACGAAGCTCTCGAAA
Organism: Bryobacteraceae bacterium; assembly: GCA_036500405.1. GTDB lineage: Bacteria > Acidobacteriota > Terriglobia > Bryobacterales > Bryobacteraceae > BOG-234. Next base: position 10,510 of record DASYCD010000476.1, on the reverse strand, counting down.
GGCTGGAGGAAGTCTTTCATCTCGCCTGACCGGTGGATACGCTGTAAGAGGCAAAAACATGCAACGACGCAACTTTCTTTCCGCCACCATCGCTTCCGCAGCCGCTTCGGCGCTCGCCCGCCGCGCCGCCGCGCAAACACCAGCCGCAACGCCGCCCGTGCGAATTGGCGTCGATGTCTACAGCCTGCAATCGCAGAACTGGACACCCTTCCAGTCCCTCGATTTCTGTTCGAAGCTCGGCGTGAAAGTCGTCCACTTCAGCGAAATCCGTTTCCTCGGCAATCTGGAACCGGACAATCTGACGAAGGTCCGCGACTACGCGAAAAACCTGAACATCGATCTGGAAATCGGCATGAAGTCGATCTGCCCCACATCGACGATGTTTGAGGCCTCGCAAGGTACCGCCGAAGAACAGCTCGGACGCATGATCAAAGCCGCCACCATCATCGGCTCGCCGATCGTCCGCTGCGTTCTCGGCAGTTCCGCCGAACGCAACGGCAAAATTCCGCTCGAAGGCCACATCGAAAACACGATCAAAGTCCTGAAGAATATCCGCACCCGGTCAACGGACGCCAACGTCAAAATCGCCATCGAAAATCACGCCGGCGACATGCAGGCGCGCGAGCTGAAAACGCTGATCGAAGGCGCAGGCCGTGATTTCGTCGGCGTCTGCATCGATTCCGGCAATCCCATGTGGACCCTCGAAAGCCCGCACCTCACGCTGGAAACCCTGCATCCCTACGTCCTCACTAGCCACGTGCGCGATACCTATGTCTGGATGACGCCTGCCGGAGTCGCCGTGCGCTGGTGCCGCACTGGCGAAGGCAATATCGATATCGACGGCTACATCCGCAAATATCTTGAGCTCTGCCCCGGCCGCGCGCTTTCCGCCGAAGTCATCGTGCAGCCCAACCCGCGCATGTTCGCAATCCACGACGCGAAATTCTGGGAACCTTATAAGACGACTCCTGCCTGGGAATACCAGCGCTTCCTCGACCTGGCCGAAAAAGGCGTGCCGCCCGCCGGAGCGCAGGCCCCCGCAGCAGGACAGGGCCGCGGCGGCGGTGGACGCGGCCGTGGTCCCGTCAGCCCGGAAGTACAGGCCCATCGCCTCGCCACTCAGCGCGAAGATCTCGAAGTCTCCATCCAATACACAAAGAAACTGCTCGGACTATGAAAAACGCCTATCGAGCCGACCACGTCGGCAGCTTTCTGCGCCCCTCGGCGCTTCTCGCCGCGCATGCCGCGAACGATCCAGGACTTCGCGAAGTCGAAGATCACGCCATCCGCGACGTGCTCAGGCGACAGGCCGATCTCGGCTTCACCATCAGCACCGACGGTGAGTTTCGCCGCAGCACCTTCATGAGCGATTTCACGGATTCCGTGGACGGCTTCGCGCTCGGCGAAGAAGCGCTCGGCTATTCCTGGAAGAAGGATTCGTCGACGGCGACCGCTCCCAGCCATATCCCCGGCGTCGTCACCGCCAAACTGAAGCAGCGACGCCGTCTGACCGCGCTCGAAACTCCGTTCACGCTCGCCAACAGCCAGACCAACGTCAAGGTCACCCTGCCGAGCCCGAACCAGTTCCCCTATATTTCATTCAAAAAGGGCGTGACCGACAAAGTCTATCCGACGCGCTCGGAGATGCTCGCCGACATCGTCTCTATCCTCAGCGGCGAAGCCGCCGCGCTCGCGGCCGACGGCGTTCAGTACATCCAGGTCGATACGCCGCGCTACTCCTACTTCATCGATCCCAAGTGGCGCGAGTGGGTCCGCACTGAAATCGGCGTGGACCCGGACGCCGCGCTCGATGAAGCCATCGCCGCCGATAACGCCTGCTTTGACGCGGCGCGCAACTCCAGCGCCACGCTCGCTCTCCATCTCTGCCGGGGCAACAATCGCGGCAACTGGTATGCCCAAGGTGGCTACGACGCCATCGCCGAAAAGCTCTTCAGCGGACTCCGGGTCGATCGCTTCCTGCTCGAATTCGACGACGAACGCTCCGGCTCATTCGAACCGCTCCGTTTCATCCCGAAAGGCGTGACCGTCGTGCTCGGCCTCGTGAGCACCAAGAAGGCCCCCCTCGAAAAACCGGGAGATCTGATCGCCCGCGTCGAAGCAGCGTCGAAATACGTACCGCTCGAAAACCTCGCCCTCAGCCCGCAGTGCGGCTTCGCCTCCGTCATGGAAGGCAATCCCGTGACGGAAGAAACGCAATGGGCCAAGCTCAAGCTGGTCGCCGACACCGCGCGGCAGATCTGGAAGTAGTCAGCTCAGCCGAGATAATTCCCGGAGATATACGTGTGCAGGTGGCCAATCATGTCCTCCTGCGCAGACATCACCCACTTCATCAGATCGCCGATCGACACCATTCCGACCGCGGTCCCCTGCTCCACAACCACCAGATGCCGCAGCCGGTAGGTGGTCATCATGCGCAGGCAATCCTCCACGGTATCCTGCGCGGTTACGGTATTCGCGGGGTATGACATCACCTCACCCACGCACGTGTCTTTCGACGACCGCCCCAGCAGAATGATCTTGCGCGCATAATCGCGCTCCGAAAAAATCCCCAGCAGTTTCTCCGGCCCCATCACGGCGAGCGCGCCGATATCGCGGTCAGCCATCTGCTGAACAGCGCTGTAAACGGTCACCTCGGGGGCCACGGTAAACACTCCCCATCCCTTGTTCGCGAGAACGGAGTGAATCGTATCGCTCAGCGGCATTCCTGCCTCCCTTCATCGGACGAGTTTGACGGACGAGTTCACGTTACTCCGTTCCCGGGCCGGTGGCAAGCGCCAAAACGCGATCAGAGCAGGTTGTTTTTTTCCAGCATCGCGCGAATCGCCGGGCCAATTTTCAGAAATTCGTCATAATCCGGACACTTACGGAAATAAGCGTTGGCGATTCTGGCGCTTTCGCTGCGGTCTCCCGGTGAATCGGACGACGTGACCACCATCACCGGCAGCTTCTCGAATCGTGCGCTCGAGCGGATTCGCCGCAGTACTTCGAAGCCGTCGATGCGCGGCAGATTGATATCGAGAATCACCAGATCAGGCGCAGGGCCGCCGCCCTCGGCTTTTTCAATGAACGAAATTGCCTGCTCCCCGTCGACCGCGGCATACACTTCGACCGGCAGTTTCTCCGCGCGCAACGCCTCGCGAACCAGCAGCGCGTCCGCCAGATTGTCTTCAACCATCAGCACGTTCAGCCGCCGCCCGCTGGAGCCGTCCGGCGTACCGCGGGATGGTGAAGTGGAAGGTGGCGCCGTGTCCGACGGAAGATTCGACCCAGATCCTTCCTCCGTACCGCTCAACAACGCGCTGGCAGATTGCCAGCCCAACTCCGGTGCCACTGTATTTCTGGTCGCGGTGAAGTCTCTTGAATACCCCAAAGATTTTCTCCTTGTACTGAGGGTCGATCCCGATCCCGTTGTCCTTCACTGAAAACTGCCATGCCGCGCCGAGATTCACGGCTGTGATGTGAATCTTCGGCGGCTCTTCCGCCCGGTACTTAATCGCATTGCTGATCAGATTCTGCAGCACCTGCTGCAGATGCGCCTCACCAATGTAGATTCGCGGAAGCGCGCCGTGCGTGACCGTCGCGCCGCTCTCGCGCACGGCTTCCGCCAGCCCTGCAAGCGTTCGCTGCAGAACCGTATCCGAATCCAGCAGCGAAATATCCACATCCGCGGCGCCTGCCCGCGTGTAGGCGAGCAGGTCGTTGATGAGCATCGCCATCCGCCGCCCACCTTCGGTCAGAAACCCGAGAAACTGCTGGCCGTCGGCGTCCAGTACGCCTTTGTACCGCCGGCCCACAATTTCGCTGTATATTGTGACGTTCCGGATGGGCTCCTGCAGATCGTGGCTGGCGGAATAGGCGAACTGCTGCAGATCGTCATTGGCCCGCCGCAGCGCCTCTTCCCTCTCCTTCTGTTCGTGGATATCGGTGTTCGATCCGATCCACATCAGGATCTTCCCTTCCTCATCGCGCATCGCATGAACGCGCGTCAGGTGCCAGCGATATTCTCCATCCGCGCGCCGGAAACGATGCTGGATGTTGTAGGGCTCGCCCGTTTCGAGCGAACGCGCGCGAACTTCTTCATCGGCGTCGAGATCGTCCGGATGAAGAATCACTGCCCAGCCCAGATGGCGAAGCTCTTCAGAGGAGAGGCCGGAAAACTCAATCCACTGCTGGTTGAAGTAATTGACTTCACCCTCCGGAGTTGCCGTGAAAATCTTCTGCGGCATCGATTCCGCCAGGAACCGGAAGCGTTCACGCGCTTTCTTCTCATCGCGCAACGCCTCCTCGCGATCGGTCAGCGCGCGGGTCAGCCGATTGTCCCGCGACTGGATGCCCGCCAGCATTTCGTTGAAACCATCCGTCAGCAGACCCAGTTCGTCCGCCGAAACTTTGCTGGCCCGGATGCCGTAGTCGCCCGTCTCCGCCACGGCCGTGGTCACCTTCACCAGTTGCGCGATTGGGTCTTCGATGACTCCGCGGAGGCTGCGCGAAAGCAGCAGCGCGATCAGGCTGGCGACCAGAAGGACGCCCACCACAATCGTTCCGTAGAGCTGGCGGCGCTCCGCGACTTCGCGCAGGTCGTAAAGAAACATCAGCGTGCCGATCGGTTTGCCGCCCATCGTGATGACGTAGGAAACCGTGGCGTCGCGGTCACCGAAACGAGTCGCGTCGTACCGCGCCGGCGCCGGGCATGCTTCCGGATTGTCCGCGCGAACGTATCGCGCCAGCATCGTCCCATCCATCTCATAGAGGCACGCAGTCACCAGATGCAGCCGCGCGCGCAGTGCATTCAGAGTTTCCGAAGCCGACTTCGAATCGTTGAATTCGAGCGAAGCCGTACTGTTGCCCGCCGTGATCTGCGCGAGCGCCTGCAGATCGCGCCCCAGATTCGCACGGAAGAGTACCGAATCGAAGATCAATATCCCGAAGCAGCCCAGCAGCATGGCGGTGGCCGTGGTAGCCAGGATGATGATCATCAGCTTTCGCCGGATCGGCGCATCGCGGAATCGGGCCCGGGTCAGCATGCTATCGAATCACCGTCCTCGCCACCGTCAACAGCCCCGAGCTGAGTTTCAGACCGGAAGTCTCCGCTGCCCGCCAGTTGATGTCGAAGGTAACTCTACGGTTATCAATGACGAAGCCGATCATTCCGCCGTTGCGGACGAAATCCGAACCCTCGCCGATAGTCAGAACCGCGCTCCCCGGCTCTTCCGTGAAACGAGGACGCCCCTCATGCTGACCGATATAGAGAACCTGGCACGCGCCCGGAGCCGGTTCGCGTTCCAGCCGCTGAACGGAGATCCTGCGCCCGGCGACTTCCTCCCCAGACACAACCTGATTCAGCGTCCCGTCGAATGGGTCCGACCCCAGTATGCAGATATTGAACGATTCACCCGTTCCCAGCGCCGCCTGCGGCCACACGATGAAGCGCGTGAACTTGAGCAGATATGTAGCTTTGACGGCGTACTCGAGCGAACCTGGCGCGCCCGCGCCCGGGCTCGCGGTAGGCACGAGCAGCGCCAGGAGCAACGCCGACAGCACAACTGCGGCGATGGGCCGGATCCTGGAAATCACTTGCGCCACGTGAGTTGAGCGTAACCGCTTCGTTCGATCCCGACAAGCGGTCCCGGATCGCCCGCATCTTCTATATGCGAAGGTTGCAGAAGGTTTCGCCCCACAACGGAAAGTTCCAGCTGCGGAATGGGGCGCCATCCGATTCGCGCGTCGGCCGTGGAATAGGCCGGAACCGGGCCCACTGCCAACTCGCTCACATGACGCCACGTGAGGTCCACCTGAATTTTCTTCGAAAGATCGAGCTCGGATTGAATGTAGAACTGATGTTGCGGACTTGCCCCCACAATGCCGGGCGCGGTACCGAAATCCGCCGAGTTCGGAGCTTTATAAACATTCATGTGCAGAAACGAATAGCTGCCCCGCAATCGCCAGAATCCGGTGGGCCGCCATTCCGGGCTCACCTCAACGCCTTTCGTATACGCCAGAAGTCCGTTGCCAAACTCCAGGGGCAGCAGGTAATGCGGCACAATCGGCGTCGTGACCCCGGTCGCGCCGGTCTCGAAGAACGGGTCGCCTGTAATCTCCTGATCGAACAAATCGTGATAGTGGTTGAAGTAACTGCTGATGTCCGCGAGAACATGCTTTCCGAACAGCCGCCGGTAGCCAAGTTCGTATCCGTTCATCTGCTCCGGAGAAAACCGGCTGTTCGCGTTGAAGCGCCCCATATACGGCGTGCCATCCGGAAGGAAGCCTGCTAACCCGGAGAGATAAAAATTCTCCTCCACGTCGGAGGGCGTCCGCAACGCGTGGGTAAACGCCGCCCATACGGTTTGTTTCTGGTCGAGAGTCCACGCGAGCCTCACGCTCGGTTCATAACCGATTCCATGCAGGAAGTTGGTGTGAAGCGCTTTGGCGCCGAGCGTGAGCGAGAGGCGCTTCGGGACCAGTTCGATCTCGTCCTGCAGGAACGCCGTCAGAAGATAGTCCGTTCGCGACTCGGGAAGGAACGTCAGGCCTGTCACGACCTGGATGTCGCTCACCGGCTCGAAGCGCGTCCCCAGTCCCCAACTGATTTTATTGCGGGCCAACCGGAGGTTTTGCTGGAAATCGACGTCGAACGTATTGCGCAGCTCCCCCAGATTCGATTCGTGACGATTGGTGCGGTCGTAATAAGCCTGAACCTGGATATCGTTTCTCTGGCTGAGATTTCGTTGCCATCGCGCAAGAATATTGCCGCCTGAAAGGAATTCGTTATCGTCGATGTTGTACTCGTACGGCGGCGTATACGCGCCCGCCTGCACGCGCTCGCCCGCTTCTTCCTTATAGAAATCGCCCTGCAGCGTAAAGGCGCCGCGGCCGGTATCGGACCAGTCCATCCGGAAGCCGCCCTGGGTCGCACGCCAGTCATCGAAGTTGCCGTTGTCTGAATGCAATTCAGCATCGCGGGTAAACGCTTTGCCGTAGAACCTGTAGTTGAAGTTCTTTCCGTTACCGCCGCCATAGCGCGCGTTCACAAATCCCTGTTCTTCATTGCCGCCGCCCAGCGAAACATAGGTTCCGCGTGTCTCACTCGCGCTCTTCGTCACTACATTGATGACGCCGTTGACCGCATTCGGTCCCCACACCGTTGCCCCGGGACCACGCACCACTTCAATGCGATCCACGTCTTCAAGCAGCGTGTCCTGCACTTCCCAATAAGTGCCGTCGAACAGAGGGGTGTAAACAGTGCGGCCATCGATGAGCACCAGCACCGACCGCGTCAGACGCGTACCGAAACCGCGAATTCCGATCGACCAGTGGTTCGCGTCAATGCGCGCCACTTCCACGCCGGGCGCGAGACGAAGCGCCTCCGGAATGCTGGTCGCGCCCGAACGCCGGATGTCCTCACCCGTAATCACAAAAACGGCTGATGGAGAGTCGAACGCCGGAACCGGAGCTTTCGACGGCGTGGTGACTTCAATCTGTGCGAGTTCTTCCAGCGAGAGCTTTTTCAGCACTCCAGGATCGGAGAGATCGCCCGAAGGCTGCGGCACGTCCGCGCGCGCGGCAAAGCTGAAAAGACAGCCCCAAACCACAAGTACTGAGGAATGTCGCCTGTAACCTGTGGACAATAAAGGGCTCAAGCCCCAATTCTATCGAAATGGCGCGAACAATTTCACACGTCGGAAATCATACGTGTGTTAACCCTTACATGGCCGAAAAATTGCCTATCGATATTGGCCCTGAAGGGCTTCCAGTACCGCGGAACCGGGGCAAAGCTTGTCGTAAGACACCTCCGTAAGCGGGGTATCGGACGTGTTCAGCATCTCGTGCATATCCGGCACGCTTTCATCCGCGTACAGAATTCCGGTCACAACCTCGCCCGGATGGTCACGCAGATACTGCATCGCTGCCAGACGGTCGTGGACGTCGTAGTTCTCCGGCACGCGTGTGAACTGTAAGACGCTGCCGTCGTGCATGGTCACGTTTGTGCTGCCCTGCTTCGCAATCTCGGCGACAATCTCGTGCTGGGGCGGCACGAAATTGGCTTCGATCGCTTTGTCCAGATGCTGCCGCGTATAGAGATAGCTGCGCGTGGAGCCTTCGTGATCGTTGAACGTCACGCAGGGGGAAATGACGTCGATCAGCGCGAGCCCGCGATGCTTCAGCCCCGCCATCAGCATCGGAATCAGACGTTCTTTATCGCCGGAGAAACTGCGAGCTACAAACGTCGCGCCGATGCTGAGCGCGAGCTGCACCGAGTCAATCGGCGCCATCAGATTGGCTTCGCCCTTCTTGCTCTTCGAACCCACGTCAGCCGACGCCGAGAATTGCCCCTTCGTCAGACCGTACACGCCGTTGTTCTCGATCACATACAGCATGTTGAGATTGCGGCGGATGGCGTGGCACAGATGGCCGAGCCCGATCGACAGCGAATCGCCGTCGCCCGAGATTCCGATATAAGTCAGATCGCGGTTCGCCGCGCTCGCGCCCGTCACGATCGCCGGCATACGGCCGTGCGCGGAGTTGAATCCGTGCGCGCCGTTCACGAAATAGGTTGGCGTCTTCGACGAGCAGCCGATGCCGCTCATCTTCGCGATCATGTGCGGCGGCACCGAAAGCTCCCACAGCGAGCGGATCAGCGCGCCCGTGATGGAATCGTGACCGCAGCCGGCGCACAGCGTCGACATCGACCCTTCGTAATCGCGGACCGTCAGGCCCACGTCATTGCGCTTCAGACTGGGGTGCGCAACCCGCGGCTTAGCGATTGACGGCATCGAGTTCCTTCACTTTCCGCGAGGTCTTCCCCGCCTTCGGTCCACCCGGCCGCGGCGAGCCAGTTGCGCCCTCCGATGGCGAATCGCCGGTAAGCTGCTTTTCCACCGCCTCAATCACCGACCGCGCGCTCAGCGGGAATCCGCCGTATATCAGGATGGAGCGCAACTGATCCTTCTGAGTCGGTGTCTCAAGCAGCAGCAGCGTGCGAAGTTGTGCATCGCGATTCTGCTCCATCACGAAGCAGAATTCGTGATCCGTGATAAATTTCTCTACCTCTTCGCCGAACGGGAAGGCCTTCAGCCGCATGTAATCGAGCGCATGGCCCTTCTTCGCCAGCAGATCGACAGCCTCGCGCACCGCCGGATCGCAGCCGCCCAGCGAAATGATACCCACCGTCGCGCCCGGCTTCTTCAAAATCTCGGCCTGCGGTACGAACTTCGCCGCTTCCTTGTGCTTCTGCAGCAGGCGGTCCATCACTTCCTGATACTCATCCGGAATTTCCGTATAGCCGCCGTACTTGTTGTGGCCCGATCCACGCGTGAAGAACGCGCCGTTCTCGTGAACGCCCGGCAGCGTGCGGTTCGGAACCGCTGTGCCGTCATCCGGCAGATACCGGAAGAACTTTGGCATCGCCTGCAGTTGCTCCGACGTCAGCACATTACCGCGGTTCGGCCGGTAGGAATCGTCCCACTTGATCTTCGGCGTCACCCAGTCGTTCATCCCGATATCGAGATCGGAAAGCACGAACACCGGCGTCTGGAACTGCTCCGCCAGATCGAAAGCCTGCACCGCGCATTCGAAGCATTCCGACGGATTCGCAGGGAACAGCAAAATATGTTTCGTATCGCCGTGCGAAGCGTAAGCGCATTCCAGAATGTCGCCCTGCTGCGTACGCGTCGGCATACCCGTCGAAGGACCCACACGCTGCACGTCAATCACGACAGCCGGAATCTCGGCGTAATACGCCAGCCCCAGCAGTTCGTTCATCAGCGAAATTCCGGGCCCCGCCGTCGAAGTAAACGCGCGCGCGCCGGACCACGACGCGCCGATCACCATACCAATCGCCGCCAGTTCGTCTTCCGCCTGAACGAACGCGAAGTTGTTCTTGCCTGTTTCCTTGTCCTTGCGGTACTTCTCGCAGTAGGACTTGAACGAATCCATCACCGAAGTCGCCGGTGTAATCGGATACCAGGCCGCCACCGTCGCGCCCGCGTACACCGCGCCCAGAGCGGTCATCGCATTGCCGTCGACCAGCATTTTGTCTTTGTTGCCGTCCATCTTTTCCAAATGGAATGGCAGCGGACACGGGAAATTCTGCTGTACGAAGTCGCGGCCCAGCGCCAGCGCCTTCGTATTCGATTCGCGCAGCGCCTTCTTCTTGCCGAACTTCTCTTCGAGCAGTTCCGACACCACCTGCTCATCGATATTGAGCAGCGCGATCAGCGCGCCCGCGCAGGCAATGTTCTTCACCAGAATGCGCTCGCGCGCGCCCTGGAAGTTTTCGTTGCAAAGCCGCGCCAGCGGTACGCCGATGAACGTGACGTCGTCGCGGAACAGATCCGGATCGAGCGGCCACGTCGAATCGTAAACCAGATAGCCGCCGGACCGCACCTCGGCCACATCGCGCTTGTAAGTCTGCGCGTTCATCGCGACCATCAGGTCGTAATGCGGCGCGCGCGCCGTGTAGCCGTCCTTATTGACGCGGATTTCGTACCAC
>DASYCD010000475.1:0-19817 GCA_036500405.1 Bryobacteraceae bacterium | reverse complement strand
AGAGTCTGAGAACAACCGCCAGAGTTTTCGTCGTCATTCCAATGCCTTCAAAGTGCAGCCCGTTCCCCGCGCGGGTAAAGCCATAGGAACGTCCGCAAGCGGTACCGTTGGGCGCGAAGGTCGTGTCCGGCGGGACCGGCGTGCAGGAAGCGGGGTCCGTCGTTTTCAGCTTCAATCCTTTTTTATCGGCTACCAGGAGGTAGACGGGCTCGTCGTGGGTTTCCCAATGGAATTTGAGCCGGAAACGATCCTCGAGCATCTTCTGGAGCATCTGGTGGTAGCGTTCTTCCGTGACAGGGCGCTCCTGGGTTGTGGCTTCGATGTCGTACCGTGTCCCGGTGCTGATCGAGGTCCAGTCCGGAGCGCCCTTTATCTGATCAAAGTTGAGCGGATAGAACGCGACGCTCATAATGGCCTGGACTGTGACATTCGTGAATCTCAGCCTTCCGTGTTGAAGGGGTGGAGTTACTTCGGATCTCGAGTCGCTCAAATTTCTTTTGACGGAGATCACATCGAAGCCGGCGCGTGGGGGCGGTGCTTGTGCCGGCACAAGGAACGGGACAAGCAGGAGGACAGCCAGACACTGGATGGCTCTCGCATGCATGCAAGTGAGTTTATCTGACTCCTTAGTGGCCGTTCACGCGCTCAATTCGCCAGTCGAGTGCTGAGCGGACCAGCTTAAAGCAGGATCGGCACACCCAGAACGGCGAGTTTTCGCCATGCCTGAGTACAAACGCGTCGGCGTAGTGGCCCGATTTCGCAGAATCGCAGATGCACGCTTTGCAGAAGAAGCAGTGATTGTGATCCCAATCCGGGTGAGACCTTGTCCAGCGCTCCCATTTGAATGCGAGCCCGCGGTATGCCGCGGCAATTCGAATGTCGCCTCCCGGTATCTGGGAGAACGATGTGATCGCAGGCATGAGTTCATTGTCCAACTGGTCCACCGAGCACGCCCGATAGCATGGTGTGGGCAATGCTATTGTGATCGTTTAAAGCCCTCCTCATGACATGGTTTAAAAGAGAACCTGCTTCGAAGACAGCTCCGGAGGAATCCGAGCGCACCGTGCGGACCGAAGGCCTCTGGCTCAAGTGCGATGGATGCCGCGAGATTATCTGGAAAAAAGATCTCGAGCTATCCATGCGGGTCTGCGGCAAGTGCGGCCATCATTTCCGGCTGGATGCTCGGGCGCGGCTTGCCATGCTGTTCGATGACGGCCAATACACCGAACATGACGAGCAGCTCAGTTCGTCCGATCCGCTCCAGTTTGTCGATAACAAGCCGTACAGTGAACGTCTGAAGGCCACGCAGGCCGCTACGTCGCTATCCGATGCGCTGATCGCCGCCGTGGGGACCCTGGCGGGACGCAAGGTTCACATCTGCGCCATGGAACCGAAGTTTATCGGCGGGAGCATGGGGGCGGTCGTTGGCGAAAAAATTACCCGGGCGATCGAGCGAGCGCTGGTGGATCATGCGCCGGTGATTGTCGTTTCCGCGTCGGGCGGCGCGCGCATGCAGGAGGGCGCGGTCAGCCTGATGCAGATGGCGAAGATTTCGGCGGCGCTCATGCGGCTCGATGAAGCGCGCATTCCGTACATCAGCGTCCTGACCGATCCGACGACCGGCGGCGTGACCGCGAGCTTCGCGATGCTGGGGGATTTCAATATTGCTGAGCCCGGCGCGCTGATTGGCTTTGCCGGTCCGCGCGTGATCGAACAAACCATCCGCCAGAAGCTGCCCGAGGGTTTCCAGCGCAGCGAGTTTCTGGTGAAGCACGGCATGCTGGACGCGGTGGTGCCGCGCTCCGAAATGAAGGCCTGGATCTCAACCGCGCTTGACCTGCTGCTGGACAGCCAGGCCAGCGCGGCCGCGTAACTCCACCTTGACCTTTCGCGAAACGACGGCATTTCTCTTTTCGCTCGGACACGAGCTGAAGGTGGTGAAGTGGGATCTCGCCCGCATGCGCACATTGTTGGGCGAGCTCGGCGATCCGCATCGGGCCGCGCGGTTCGTTCATGTCGCGGGAACCAACGGAAAGGGCTCCACGTGCGCGATGCTCGAATCGGCGCTGCGCGTGAGTGGGTTGCGCACCGGCCTTTATACGTCGCCGCATTTGAATAGTCCACGGGAGAGAATCGTCATCGCCGGGGAACCAATTTCCGAAGCGGAGTGGGTGGCGGCGTTTGTGGATGTCCATGAGGTGGCGGAGCGAATGCTCGCGGCCGACCGCATTGATGGGCATCCCAGTTTTTTCGAAACGGTCACCGCGATGGCGTTCGTCGCCTTCGCGCGGGCGCGGCTGGATCTGGTGGTGCTCGAAACGGGACTCGGCGGGCGGCTCGACGCCACGAACGTGGTGGATCCGGAAGCCGCGGTCATCACGCCGATCGATTTCGATCACGAGGCATTCCTCGGCTCTTCGATTGAATCCATTGCCGCCGAAAAAGCCGGAATTCTGAAAGCGGGACGGCCGGCGGTGTTTGCCGCGCAACGTCCGGAAGCCCTGCGAGTGCTGGAGCACCGCGCGCTCGAACTCGATATCGAGGTGCGCCACAGCTCGGCGTGGAGAGTGGAAGACGCGCAGTACGGGCGCCACGGTAGTTCGTTCACGCTGGTGGCGGATGAAGAGATCCCGATCCAATGTCCGCTCGCTGGTCTGCATCAGGTGGAGAATGCGCGCACGGCTGTAACCGCATTGACGCTGCTCGGAATTCCGGCCACCGCGATCCGCGCCGGCATTACGGCGGCAAAGTGGCCCGGGCGGCTGGAGCGTTTCCCTGGCGCGGCGGACACCATCCTCGACGGCGCCCACAACCCCGCCGGCGCACGCGCTTTGGCGGATTACATCCGGCGCTTCTTCGCGGGAGAACCCGTGAGAATGATCTTTGGCGCCATGCGGGATAAAGCCGTGGAAGAGGTCACCAACACGCTTTTCCCCCTGGCGGAAGAGATCATCCTGACGGCGCCTGCGCAGCCGCGGGCGCTGCATCCGAGCTCGATGGCGGAAATGCTGGATGACGAGCAGCGAGAACGCGTCCACGTGGCGCAGTCCGTCGCCGAAGCGCTGCAATTAGCCGCGGAACGCAACAGGACTCGTCCGATGGCGACTTTCGTGACCGGGTCGTTATTTCTGGTTGGGGAAGCCCGCGAACTTCTGGCGGCGAACCAGTAGCAGCGCTGCGAGCCCAAATCCCGTCAGACAGAAGTCGCCAGGCTCGGGAATCACCAGGGGAATTTCCTCTGGCTGCGCGGCAGTCACAAATACCGGCGGTGAAGGATCATCCGGCGGTGAGTGCGGGATCGGATCCGGGACCGGCAGTGGCGTCTCGAATACCAACTCCCCTTTCAGTTGCACGGCGCCCTGAACATCGCTCCTGGTTGACCAATTCCCTTCCCCGTCTGTCGCGGAGAAGCCCGTAGTCAGAGCCGTCGTCTGGTTCCAGACCGCCAGGCCACCTGCCGCGGCATTCATCCCGATCCAGTAGGTCTGGCCGGCTTCCAGCAGGGGATGGACCGAGGATTTCACCTTCAGCAACGGCGATGGATCGCCGAAGGACGACAGGAGTCCGTCCAAAGCAATCGTCTCCAGGGGAGTGCTGTCCGGATGGCCGTCGTCATCCGCAAAGACAGCCAGAGATGCGCCTGCAGAGCCGGGCATCAGCGCGGAGGCGCCAAACTCGATCGACGACAAGCTGTACGACGCTGCCGGAACAAACGATATAGCCACGGACGACCATGCGGCGCCGTCGCGCGTCACGATCAGACCCGATCCGGCAAGAAACGAGTCGCCATCGCCGAAGTTGGTATAGATGACGTCAGCCTGGAGGGCACCCGGCAGAAGCGCAACCGGCAGAAGCACGGCCGCCAGCGCCAGCGTCGTTTGACAAACTCTGCTCCGAAGCATTGAACCTATTCTCAGGAGAATCGGTGGCTCACCGCTACGCGGCCAGTAGTGGGATATTTCCTGGCGACCATCGGCAGTCTTGACAAAGCGCAATAACTATCGTTATGGCTCGGTACTAATAACTCATGACATCTTGAGTGAGCGGGGCGATCGCGTAACCATTGAAATGTATGGACAGGATTCGCGCCAGGGGCGGTCCGATGAGCGGAAAACTCCGCCGCGGGACCGCGCTCATCGAATTCTGCTTCATTCTGCCCTGGTACGTTTTTCTGTTCGTGGGCGCCTTCGACTACGGCTTCTATTCCTACTCGCTGATTTCGACGACGACTGCAGCGCGAGTTGCCGCTTTCTACTGCGCGAACTCCAGCACCACCTGCGCCTCGGGTGACACAACCATGTGCAACTATGCCATCGGTCAATTGAAAAATCTCCCCAACATGGGGTCGGCTGTCACATCGTGCGCTGCCTCGCCACTTACGGTTACGCCCGTCTACTACACGGCCGCCAGCAGCAGTTGTCCCGACGGCAACACGGGAAAGGGCTGTGTTACCGTTACCGCGGGCTACGACACGCCGCAACTGATCCCGATTCCGGGCTTGTTGCCTTCCCAACTGACGATCACGAAAGCCACGACGCTGGCGCTGCGGAACTAGCGATGCAGGGCGTCCAGTCGTTCTTCTCCAAATCGAGATCGCGGCGGCGCGGCGCAACGCTGATCGAGTTCACGCTGGTGGGAATTCCGGCGATCCTGATCTGCACCTGCGTTCTGACCTGCGCGATCGACATGTGGCAGTACTACACGCTTTCCTATGCGGTGGATCAGACGGCGCGCTATGCGGCGCTCCACGGCAATACCTGCTCGGCCGGTTCCAACAGCTGCACCATTACCAGAGCGGATATCGCAACGTTCTTTCAGAATCAGGCGATTGCGCTCGCTGCTGATTCGACGACGATGGTGCTGGATGATGGCAGCGGCGCGGTCACCTGCAATCCGGTCAGTTCCTGCCCGAGTTCCTCCAGCCGCTTCCCGGCCATTGGGTCCAATTTGCCGGCTACTGCGACCACGGCCGCCAATACTGTAACGGTGCAGGTCACGTATCCGCTCATCAACCCGATCTTCATGTTCTGGCCGGGGGCGCACTCGGTCAGCGCAACACAGTTTACGGTCGGGGCAATTTCCAAACAGCCTGTCATTTTCTAATGGTCGATACTGCCAGACTATTGCTATCGGAAGACATCTTGAGCGGTGACAGACAATTCGAGCACCATGGGAATATGCAGTACCCATCGGATCCGCGTCTCGAACGGCGGTCCGGCCAGATACTCATCTTTTCGACTCTGAGCCTGTTCCTTCTTTTCTCAGTGATGGGGTTTGCGGTCGATCTCGGCTATTCCTATTACGTCAAGGTCTCGGCGCAAAACGCAGCCGACGCCGCGGCGTCCGGCGCCATCAGCTACGCGAATCTCCACGGGTCCACCTGCGGGACCAATATCACCTGCAACAGCGCGTATACCTGTCCGAGCGATCTCGGCACGATCGATTCCGCATTCAAGGCGGGCTGCGCGTACGCGACCACCAATGGGTATGGGAGCGGCGTCACGCTCGTCGCGAATAACAATACGCCGACATATGCGCCTGGGGTGAGCGCGTCACTTTGGATACAAGCCAATGTGGCCCAGACGGTCTCGCATCCGTTCCTCTACTGGGCGGGCTTCCATAGCGGGTCGGTGGAAACCGCGTCCACAGCCGCGATTACGACATCGCCGAATTCCTCCTGCATCTACGTGCTCGATACCGCCAGTACGGCGGGGGCGCTGACGGTCAGCGGCGCGGCGGTTCTCACCGCTATGTCGTGCGGGGTTTACGTGAATTCGAAGAACCCGACCAATGCGATCAATGTCACCGGCTCGGCGCGGATTGTGGCGTCGCAGATCAGCGTGGTGGGCAAGGCGTCCTGCACAGTTGCCGCCGTCTGCAATCCTGTTCCGTCGAATGGAGCAGGCGTGGTGACAGATCCACTCAGCGGGAAATTGACGCCGCCGAGCACCAGCGGTTGCCCCACCAACAATTTCTCACTCACAAACAGCAAGGTTCAGACAATCCATGACTACGATGGACCTTTTTGTGGCGGAATCAGCGCCATTGGCGCCTCTCATCTGACGCTCCATACGGGCACCTACGTTCTGAAGGACGGCAATTTCAATGCGGGCAACTCCGCTGTTATCGATGCCGATGGCCCCGTGACAATTTTCCTGACCGGCTCCACTGCAGCCGCAGTGACCCTCACAGGCGCATCCCGAGTCACGCTCTCCGCGCCCTCTTCCGGGTCCTATCAGGGAATTCTCTTCTACCAGGACCCTGACAATCCGGGGACAACCACGAGCTCCGTGGGGAACTCCGCGAGTCTGAACGCGACGGGAACGTGGTACATGCCGAAAGGCGTGGTGTCCATGACGGGAGCGGTTGCTACAGGGAAAATGGCGGTGGTGGTGAAGGATCTCACGATTGCAAACAGCGCCACGTTTCAGCAGGACCTCACAGGCGCATTCACCGGCATGGCGACGAAATCCGTCTCGCTGATCCAGTAGGGACTATTTATTTCCCGCCAGTTCGCGGAATCGCGAATAGCCCGCGCGGCTCATCGGGATCTTCGAGCCATCGCGCAGAATCGCGAGCCAGGTGTCCTTCGTGTTGGGTTCCACGCGGGCGATGCGCTCCATGTTGACCAGAAACGACCGGTGTGCGCGCAGAAAGCGCCGCGGATCGAGCGCGGATTCCAGACTCGAAATGGTCTGCTGCTTGAGCCAGTTCTTACCTTCGCTGCGAAGCGCGACGTAATCATCCTGCGCTTCTGCGTAATCGAGCCGCGCGGCTGGAATCACGTGAACGCGCGGGCCGTCTTTCACGACCAGACGTTCGAGGTATTCGCCGGGCGCGCGCGCGGCAAGTTTCAGATCGCGCGGCGGCGGCGCGGGAGCGGCGGTGGCCAGACGAGTGCGGACGCGATCAAGCGCGGCGCGAAAGCGATCCGTAGTGAACGGCTTCAGCAGATAGTCGACGGCGGCCGCGTCAAAAGCTTTCATCGCGTACTGATCGAACGCCGTCACGAACACCACGGCGACTTCGGGTTCCACCAGTTCGAGCACTTCGAAGCCATCGAGCTTCGGCATCTGCACGTCCAGAAAGAGAACATCGGGCCGCAGTTCGTTCACCGACTTCACGGCTTCGAAGCCGTTGGGACACTCGGCGGCGATCTCGATGTCCGATTCTTTCGATAGATATTCGCGCAGAATGCGGCGCGCGAGCTCTTCGTCGTCGGCAATGATGGCACGGAGAGTTTTCATGAATTTTTCGCGGGTAGAGTCAGAGTCACCTGATAGCTGTTTTCGGTCGCATGGATCTGCATCTTGCCGGCGGCGCCATAACGGGCTTCGAGCCGCGCGCGGACATTGCGCAGTCCAATGCCGTTGCGCGCCTGGGCGGGCGCATCGGGATCGTAAGGGTTGGAAACCTGGAACAGGAGCCGGTCATGCACCCGATGGCCCGTGATGCCGATCTCGCCGCCCTCCGCCATCATGGCAATGCCGTGTTTGACCGCGTTTTCGACCAAAGGCTGGATCAGCAGCGCCGGAATCTCACAGCCGTGACATTCGGGGTCGATATCGCGGGCGACGCGGAGGCGATCTCCGAAGCGCGCTTGCTCGACCCCGAGATACATGTCGGTCAGCGCCATCTCTTCGCCGAATGGAACGGTGTCGCGCTCGCCCAGACGAAGCGAGGCGCGAAGAAAATCCGCTAGGCCAACGCACATGTCGCGAGCGCGCGATGGATCGAGCGACGTCAGAGCGCTGATCGAGTTCAGACTGTTGAACAGAAAATGCGGATTGATTTGGGCCTTCAAAGCCTTGAGCTGAGCCTCGCGCGCCAGAAGTTCGGCGCGCCGCGCGGATTCGATTTCGAAGAATGCGTAATGCAGCGCGGTGGAGAGCAGATACGTCAGGGCTACAAAGATCGTAATCACCGGAACAGCCTTACCGAACAGCGCCGCGACGCCGGGCCAGGAGGATTCGAGTACGGTCGCGAGCAATCGGCCGGCAAAAGTAACGGCGGAGGCGACAATCACCGTCGCCAGCAGATGATTCTGCACCAGGCTTTTCCACGCCGCGGCTCGCAGGGGCACGGAACCGCAAATATAAAACGGCACCAGACACGCTACGCCGAGCAGGATCGCCAGCGGAATCATGATGGCGATCGCCTCCGGCCGCGTGACACGGCCGGAGGCGGGCGCAATCAGGCCGAGGATCACCCCGAGTTCGATCCAGGCGGCGAGATAGAGCATCATCCGCCGCCAGTGTCTGAGGAGAGGATGCATCGGTTAGTTTTCGATCTCGACCGATCCGAAAGTCGCGTTGCCACGGATGATGACGGTGGGCGGTTCTACGCCGGGCTCGGGACGTGGTGGAACCGTGCGGTCCTCAAAAGCGCCGAAGGCCGCGCCGCCCTGCACGAGCACGCGCCAGGTTTCGGGAATGCGGAGCTTGATGGCTCCGAACGAAGCGTTGGTTTCGATGATGGCTTCGCGGTTGGGCGTCGAAATGGTGGCGCCGCGGAGGTCGATCTTAAGCTCACCGAAAGTGGCGTTGAGATCCGCTCCTTCGAACGTGTTGGATTCCACGCGCCGGTTCACGCTGCTGAATGCGGCGTTCTCGCGCAGAATGTTCCCGTCGAAGCGCCCGCCCACAAAGGCTGGCGCAGCGAAATTGTTATGCCACTGGTGGTTCCACCTGTTTGGCCTTCCCTTACGGCCGAACAGCATGCTGACACCGACCGCAATCAAAATGAGAGGCCAGAGCGAACCGATACCGAAATGCAGATACCCAAGGTTCCCCAGCGTCAGCAACACGCCGGCGGCGACCTCCAACAAGGCTATAACGCTCGGGCACGGGCGATTCGGACGGAGTAACTGCCAGATCCCGTGTGTTGCGATTGCCAGGGGCCAGTACGGGCGGATGTTCGGGATGAACCCGAGGTTATCCAGAAACATCAGCACGCCGACCACGATGAGAAACAGGGCGACGAACGACCCGCGCCCCTGACGATGCCGCGGCGTCATGCTCGGCTGGTTCATCGGTCGCTGGGAGTAATCGTCCATAAATACAGTTTCTCCATTCCGGCCGCGATGAGGATCACGGGCCAGAGACTCCAGATGTGATGCACTTCCAGAACGCCGAAGCGGTCCATGGCGAGAAGAATTCCCGCCAGGATCAGACAAAGCGGGACGGCGACGGAACCGGGGCAAATTCTCATATGTTTCTTTACCTCGATTTTGAGTTTAGGGTCAGAGGGAGGGGGAACTCACGCGTTTTTCGGTGAATGCCGCCGGGCTGCCGGTGAACGCCGGATTATTGCGGCAGACGCTGCAGGAGTTGCTGCGCGGCGGCTTTCACCTGTGGGTCATTGCCGCCCGCGGCAAGGCGGAGTTGGACTGCGGCGCCGACCTTATCCCCCTTATTTGCGAGGGCAGCGCCCAGTTCGTAGTGAGCCCGCGAGAAATCGGGCTGGAGCCGGACGGCGGAATTGAGCTCGCGAATAGCGCTATCGACATCGCCGGAGTCTCCGAGCAGGACGCCCAGGAACTCATGGGCGGCTGCGGAATCGGGGCCCGTTTTGACGGCCGTCTGAGCCTGCGCGATGGCGTCCGCCCGGAGGTTGAGGTTGGCGAGAAGCCGCGCGTAGTTGATGCGGGGACCGAGGGCGTCGGGCTTGAGTTTGAGAGCGCGTTCGAAGAGATAGCGGGCTTCCGGAATCGATCCGCGGGAGGCCAGCAACCCGGCCAGATTCGCCTGCCAATCGACATTTCCGGGAAGGATGCGCAGCGCGGCGCGGAATTCCTTTTCGGCGCCATCGAGATCGCCCTGCCGGACCAGCATGGCGGCGAGGTAGTTGTGGGGTTCGGCGAGATCGGGATCGAGCGCCAGAGCTTTGGTGAGAGCAGGCTTTGCTTCGGCGCTCTTGCCCTGCTGGAAGAGGGATTGCCCGAGAAGGCCCCAGGCGACTGGATCGCGGGGCGCGAGAGCTACGGCGCGACGCAAAATGGGCTCGGCTTTGGCGAATTCCTGCCACTCGATCTGCGCGTTCGCGAACTTCAGCATAAGGACCGTGGAATTCGGGGCGCGCCGCAGCGCTTCGTTGTAATACTGTTCGGACTGAGCGCGGTCGCCCGCCGTATCGAGGGCTTCCGCCAGATCGGAATAGTAGCCCGGTTGGGTGGGGTGATAGCGGCGAATCAGCTCGGTAAGACGCGGGATGCCTTCCTTCAGATTGCTGCCTTCCTTCACCTGAGCAAGCGCTATATCGAGCTCGTTCTGTTGGGTGGGCGCGGGTTTGGCGGGGTAGAACGGAACGACTTTGCCCCGGTAGGAAGTGGCGTCATCCTCATAGGACTCGGGTTTCGTCGCCATCGGATCCGGAGGCGGAATGCGGCGAATGAAATGGTCTGTCATCGCGATGTGGATGGCGTCGTCTGTACGGCGCTTTTCCATGTGGCAGGAAATGCAGTCGGGATTCGTGGGATGCTTGCCGGCGCTCACGGTACGGGTGAAATCCGCGGTGTGGCAGGTGCGGCAGACGCCGTTATAGTGCGTGACGGCTTCCTGGCCGCGCGGGATGTTGTGGGGATCGTGGCAGGTGGTGCAGCGCATGCGTTTCGCTGGTTCGTTCGCTTGCGTCTGCAGGTAGCACTGCGAGTGGAGAAGAGCGTAGCCGGCGTCCGCGACTTCGAAGCGCTGATTTTTCCCGGGCTCGCGGTCGAAGGTCAGCTCGAAGTTTTCGAGGGGCTCGCCGGGCAGGTAAGAGAACGGCCCGCGGTCCAGACGCTTGATCGAATGGGGCAGTTTGAGGCTCGAAGTTTCGAGGTGGCATTGCATGCAGTCGTCAATCTCGCGCTCTGGAGTGAGGCGGGCGGGGTTCACGATGGAGGCGCGAATTTGCTCGGGGGTGACGCCGGTTTTTCCCACGGCTTCAATGTGGCGCCGGCCGGGTCCGTGGCAGCGCTGGCAATCGATACCGCTCGGCAGCGGCAGTTGGTAGATGTTTTCGGCGCCGTCTTCTTCGTTCACCTTCGGGATTTTGGGATAGGCGTTGTGGCAGAAGATACATTCGTAGTGGACGGGGCGCTCCGAGCCAGGGTAGTCGGGACGGTCGAAGCCGGGCAGCATTGCCCAGGAGCCGCCCTTTTCTGAATACCAGCCGAGGGGGAGTTGCTGGAGTCCGTTGCGGGCCGTGAGGTGGAGATAGGTGCGTCCGTGGTTGCCGGAGCCGAGGACATAATCGACCGATTTTTCTTCGACGTTGGCTTCGCGGCCGTCATGGTCGATCTGCCAGCGGCGCTGGAAGGTCTTGCCGTCATGCTGGACCATCGAAAAGTAGCTGTCGGAGGCTTCGTGATAGAAGGGCTTGCCGGAGAAGGGTTCGATGGGGTGGTCGGCGTCGATCTTGTTGAAGGACCGGCCCATGCCGGTTTTGGCGAAGGTTTCGGCGATTTGCTGGTGGCAGGTGGCGCAGAGGGCGGGATCGACGTAGGCGTTTGCAGGAGCGGCGGCAGGGCGAGGCCGCTGGGTCTGGGCGAGCAGCACAGCCGCAGCGAGGGCCAGGCAGACTGTTACAACCTTACGCACGAATAGAATTGTCTCACGAACCGAAATCCGCACGTGTTCACGTGCTACACTGGTTTACGTGGAAAAGCGAAACGTCACTCTGAGCCTGCCCGAGCCTTTGTTGCAAAAGCTTCGGGTTGTCGCAGCCAAGCGAAACTCGTCCATGTCCGGGCTGATGGAAAATGCCATTTACAAATTGCTCGAGACGGACGACGCCTACGACATGCGCGCCAAACGATTGATTGAGCGAATGAAGAACGCACCGGGACGGGGCATTGGCGGTAAGATCACATGGACCCGCGAAGAGATCCATGATCGAATTCGTTGATACGAATATCGTTCTTTACTCACTCGATGCCGACGCCGGCCACCGGTACGAGATCAGCATTGCGCTCTTGAGCCGTCTGCTCGCAGACAGAAGCGGCGTCGTCAGCGTACAGGTGCTCGTTGAGTTTTACCAGAACGCGATCCGCAAGTTCCGAATGACAAGTGAAGAAGCCGAAACTATATTGGAGGATTTCGCCTTGTGGCGGCTGCATTGTCCGGACTATCGCTCTGTTATAAGCGCAGTTCAATTGCAGCGGCGCTATCAGCTTGCCTGGTATGACGCGATGATCCTCAATAGCGCAATCGAAAGTGGCTGTTCGGTTCTCTGGACGGAGGACTTCCAGGATGGGCAGCGGTTTGGCGATCTGGTCGTTCGAAATCCCTACAAGCACCTGCGCGCCGTCTAAACGCTTTCGTGCTACAGTAACAGCACCGAGGCGAATAAAAGACGAATGCCCGAGTCTCTCTCACTGCTTTTTCCCGAGTTGCCGGCGCCTGCCCCGAAAGGTGAGATTGATTCGGTTCTGGCCCAATTCGAACGCCTGGCGCTGAAACCGGAGAGTCCGATTCGCGCGATCCGGCGGACTCCCGCGAGGCCCGGCGAGTATGCGCCGTTTCCGGAAAGCATCCAGCCGAAGCTGCGCGAAGTGCTGGCGGCCGGCGGCATCGACCGCCTCTACACGCATCAGGCGCAGGCATTTGAAACGATCGAGGCCAGGAAGAACGCCGTCATCGTCACGCCGACCGCCAGCGGTAAGACGCTTTGTTACAACCTGCCGGTGCTCAATCGCCTGATCGCCGACCCTGGCGCGCGGGCGATGTACCTCTTCCCTACCAAGGCGCTCGCGGAGGATCAGCTCGATGAACTGCATGGGCTCATCGAGGACGCAGGTTCCGATCTCTGCGCTTTCACCTACGACGGCGACACCCCGCAGGACGCCCGCCGAGCCATCCGGCAGCGGGCCAGTATCGTCCTGACCAACCCAGACATGCTGCACACGGGCATTCTGCCGCACCACACGAAGTGGGTGAAGCTGTTCGAAAATTTGCGCTACATTGTTGTCGACGAACTGCACTACTACCGCGGCGTCTATGGCAGCCATCTCGCGAACATCATGCGGCGGCTGGCGCGGCTTTGCGAATTTTACGGATCGAAGCCGCAGTTTGTGGCTTGCTCGGCCACCATCGCAAATCCAAAAGAACTGGCCGAAACCCTGATGGAGGCGCCGTTCGAGCCAATCGACCGCAACGGCGCGCCGGCGGGCGAGAAAGTTTTCATTTGCTACAACCCTCCGGTTGTGAATCGGCAGCTCGGCATCCGCCGGAGCTACATCAACGAATCGCGGCGGATCGCGCAGGAACTGCTCGACCACCATCAGCAGACCCTGGTATTTGCGAATAACCGGCTGGCGACTGAAATCCTGGTTACTTACCTCAAAGATGCCTGCGATAAGGGGCGCATCCCGACCGAGTCGGTGCGCGGCTATCGCGGCGGCTATCTGCCTCGCGAGCGGCGGGAAATCGAACAGCGGCTGCGTTCGGGTGACATACGCGCGGTGGTCGCAACAAACGCTCTTGAGCTCGGGATCGATGTCGGATCACTGGACGCGGTCGTGATGGCTGGATACGCGGGGACAATCGCTTCGACGTGGCAGCGCGCGGGCCGCGCGGGACGGCGCAATACAGCTTCGCTCGCGGTTCTGGTGGCATCGAGCGCGCCGGTCGATCAATATGTCGTGGAGCACCCGGAATACCTGTTCGAGCGTTCACCCGAGCATGCCTATGTGAATCCGGACAACCTTGAAGTGCTGCTCAGCCACCTGAAATGCGCGGTCTTCGAGTTGCCGCTCCGGTCAGGCGAAAAATTCGGCCCGCATGATACTGCGGACCTGTGTGCATTTCTTGCGGAAGGCGGATACCTGCACGCGTCCGGGGACGCATGGCACTGGACATCTGACACCTATCCCGCCGACGCCGTGAGCCTGCGTTCGGTCTCGAGCGATAACTTCGTCGTGGTCGACATCACCCGCGAGCCGCAGATCATCGGCGAGGTGTCATTCACCACCGCGCTCACCACGCTGCACGAGAAAGCCATCTACCTGCACGAGGCGAAGCAATTTCACGTGGAGCGCTTCGATTACAAAGAGCGCAAGGCTTACGTGAAACGCGTCGAATCGGACTATTACACTGACGCGATCGACTATACGCAGGTCAAGCCTTTGCGCGAATTCGACAAAGGCCCCGCAGGAAAGTGCGGCGTGGAGCGTGTCCACGGTGATGTCCGGCTGAACCGGCAGATCGTCGGGTTCAAGAAGATTCGTTTTTACACGATGGAGAATGTCGGCGCCGGGAAGCTTTCGATGCCGGAGCAGGAAGTCCACACAACTGCGTTCTGGCTGCATTTCCCGTCGGCGTTTCTGGAGGCGATGACGGAATACAGCGCATCGGAGCGGCAGGCTGGGCTCAGCGGGCTGGGAAATGCCTTCCGCACGGTAGGATCGCTGCTGCTGATGTGCGACCCCCGCGATCTTGGCGTCGCGATGACGGAGGATCTTTCGGGCGGCTTGCTCGAATGGTCGCCGAATCTCTATCTGTATGACAGCTACTCAGGCGGGATCGGGCTCAGCGCGCCGCTCTACCGGTTGAGCGACCAACTCTTGCGGCAATCGAGTGAGCTGATCGAGTGCTGCGGCTGCGAAGCGGGATGCCCGGCGTGCGTGGGTCCGGTGGGTGAAATCGGCGAGCGCGGGAAGCAGATCGCGCTCGAAATCCTGGCGCGTATGATGGCTGAAGATGCAGGGACTCTGCCCAAACTGCGCTAACATGCGGGAAATGCGTAACGATCGCGGCAGCGTGTTCCTGATGTGCCTGCTCTCGAAGACCGATCCGCGATTTCCGAAATATCCGCGGCTGCCGGTGCTGAGTTGCGAGGGCTACTCGAAACGGGCGGACGCTACTCCGGCTGGCCCGAATAACTGAGGATCAATCCGCCAAACGCAAAGGCGGCGGTGAGCAGCGCCCAGCCCAGCAGCCAGTTGCGATCAATCATCGCGCCCGCAATCGCCGGCGCCACGACGGATGACATCGACGTGATGGACTGAGTCAGTCCGAGCACAATCCCCTGTTCGTGTTTTCCCGCTTTATGTGTGATGAGCGCGGTAATGGAAGGACGCAGAACTCCCAGCCCGTAAGAATTGACGGTGCTCGCTCCCAGCAACTGGCCGATAGATTTCGAAAAACCGATCAGCGCGCAGCCAATTCCAGTAGAAAGATAGCCGGTGCGAACGAGCGCGCGCTCGCCGAACCGCTTCACCAGACGTCCGATGAGCCCACCCTGCAGAATGATGCCGAGCATTCCCACGTACGCGAAAATATAGCCGACCTCTTTCGCGCCTACCGGGTGTCCATTCCACACGTACCGCTTGCTGGCGAACAACGCGAAGCCGCTGATAAACAGCGCGAACGGGAACGCGAAGAAGAAGAATTCCCACAACAACTTGCCAAGACCTGGCCGTCCGAAATATTCGGCATAGCGAGCCCAATCCAGCAGCCCGAGCCGCTTGCCGCCGGGACCGGCAACTTCGCCCGGCTCATGGGGTTCCGCTTTCGGCAGCAGCGTTGCCGTGCAAACGACACTTCCGAGAGAAAGCGCAGCCGCGGCGAAGATCGGATACGAATAGCCGTACTGCGAAAGGAACCCGGAAATGCCGGGTCCTACCAGGAACCCGATGCCGAACGCAACACCGATCACGCCGAAAGATTTCGTGCGATTCTCCGGCTCCGTCACGTCTGCGATATAAGCCTGCGCGAGCGAGAGATTGCCGGCGGTAATGCCGTCGATGATTCGCGACAGGAAAATGACCCAAAGCGCCCATGCCTTCGCCAAAATCAGAAAACCGATGAACGTCCCTATCTGACTCACAATGAGCAGCGGCTTGCGGCCAATGCGATCGGACCAGCTACCGAGGACCGGACCCGCCACAAGCTGGCAAAGCGCGTAGGTCGAAATCAGCAGACCGACAACCGTATCGGAAGCGCCAAAGTGCAGTGCATAAAAGGGCAGGAGAGGCAGGATGATCGTCATCCCCAGGATGTCGACCAGAACAATCAGGAAAATAGGGAGCAGCGGGGAACGGTTAGACGCCAATTCACATGCTACCGCGCGGTCCGGTTGTAACCGTCTGCTAGCCCGGAAAAGCCATACGGATCGCCGCCGCGGCCATGACGACCACAGTAACCCAGCCAAGCGCGACGATAGGCCGGCTGGCCGTGAATTTCCCCATCACCGATTTCTTCGAAACCAGAAGAATCAGCACTACGAGCATGGGAACGGCAACCACGCCGTTGATCACCGCGCTCCAGACGAGCGCCTTCATGGGGCTAATGGGCGAGAACTGGATCGCGAGCGCCGCCAGGACGCTTGCCACGATCACGCCGTAGAATTCGCGCGCATCTCTCGCGTCGCGCTCCAGGCCTTGCTGCCATCCCATGGTTTCCGCCGCAGCGTAGGCGGCGGAACCCGCCAGCACCGGCACTGCCAGGAGCCCCACGCCAATAATGCCGACCGCAAAAAGAACGTAGGCGAAATCTCCCGCCACCGGCTTCAGAGCGCTGGCGGCTTTCGCGGCGCTATCGATATTTTTCACTCCGGAGGTGTGCAGGGTCAGCGCGGTAGCCAGAATGATGAAGTACGCCGTGACGGCGGAGACGAACATGCCGGTCAAGGTGTCCCATCGAATGCGGTTCAGTTCTTTACCGGCGCGTTTCGGGTTATCGACGAGCGGCTGATCGACAGGAGCCACCTTCATCTCCTCCACTTCCTCCGACGCCTGCCAGAAGAAGAGGTAGGGGCTAATCGTTGTTCCAAAGACCGCGACCACGATCGATGCGCCATCCGCATCGAAGCTGAAATGCGGCCACACCGTACTCCGCAAAACTTCGACCCAGGGGATATGCACCGTGAACAACACCGCCACGTATGTCAAAAGCGAAAGCGTGAGCCATTTCAGGAAGCGAACGTAACGGTGATAGGGAATGAACAATTGCAATCCCAGCGTGAGGACCACGACGAACACCGAAAGCAACTGGCGATGAACGCCGGTCACCATTTCCGCTACTTCTCCCATGGCCGCCACATCGGCCGCGATGTTCAAAATGTTCGCGATCAGGAGAAGAACCACGACCGTCCGGACCAGCGGCACGGGAAACGCCGTTTTCATGTTCGCGGCGAGTCCTTTTCCTGTTACGCGCCCGATCAGCCCGCACATGTACTGCACGGCGGAGACGAGCGGGAAAGACACCGGCATTGTCCAGAGGATGTTCAGCCCGAATCCGGCTCCAGCCTGCGAATAGGTTGCGACGCCGCTGGGATCGTCATCGGCAACGCCGGTGATCAGGCCGGGGCCCGCGCGGGCGAGCGGCCTGACGCAGTAGCGGGACCACAGTCTTTTGACTCTGTGCTTCGCGCCAGACTTTTCGGCTGTTGGTGTCATGCCCTGTACACGGCTCCCGCATGTTAACTGCCAAAGCGGGCGAGTTCGTACAGAGATTACCTGGAGAGCACTGTTTGGAGGGCCAGACGGTCGCCGTCTGAGACGCCGGAATGCTTCGCGATGTCACCCCTCACCTTGATCAGCTTCCTGTAGCGGTCAAAGTACGCATCGATATCGCCGCCGTACTGGAACGAATACATGATGTCCTGGAAATTCGCGGTGTGGCGCAGGCCAAGCGCGTGCCCGGTTTCGTGGACGAAGGTCAGGAAGACGATGGTGTCGCGCAACAACGGATCCTGCTGGTGCGAGGCGTTGGTTCCGGGCAGGATGAACAACTCGGCTCCGGGCTTGCCATCGACAACTACGCCGCGCGTTTCGCCGTAGAGACCGGGATTGCTCGCCCAGTGAACGGTGAGCCGCGCATGTTTGGCGCTCGCGCTCTTCTGAAAGACAATACGATTGCCGGATTCCCGCTGCCAGCCTTCGAAAGCCCAGCGGGCGAGTTCCTCATCATTCTGGTTACAGCCGGATGAAACTGCTGCGCCCGTACAGGGATCGACCCACCAGGTCCAGACATCGGCGGCCCGCAATCCGACGGTGAGTGCCAGAAATACGAAGAGAAGCCGCGTGGTCACGGTCGGATTGTAGCGCAGATGCCCGCTACAATCGTCTACACGTGTTCCAGAAAGTGTTGATTGCGAATCGCGGCGAGATTGCGCTGCGGGTGATCCGGACGCTGCGCGAGATGGGCATCCGGTCCGTCGCGGTGTACTCGGATGCGGATCGTGCGTCCCTGCATGTGCGTAAGGCGGACGAGGCCGCGCACATCGGACCTTCGGCGTCGCGCGAGAGTTATCTGAACATTGGGCGGATTCTCGATGCGGCGAAACGGCACGGGGTGGACGCTATCCATCCCGGCTACGGGTTTCTCAGCGAGAACGCCGAATTCGCGCAGGCGTGCACGGATGCCGGGTTCGTCTTCATCGGACCGCCCGCTTCGGCTATTGCCGCGATGGGATCGAAGACATCGGCGCGTCAGATCGCGGAGCGAGGCGGGGCGCCTATCGTGCCTGGAACTCAGGAAGGGCTTCCGGCATCACCGGAAGGCAGTGCGGCGGCGGCCGAATTCGCAGCGCGCGCCGGATTTCCCGTGATGCTAAAGGCTGTTGCCGGCGGCGGCGGTAAAGGCATGCGGCGCGTGGACCGCGCGGAAGATCTGGCTTCGCATTTCGAATCCGCATCGAGCGAGGCGTTGCGCGCATTCGGCGATGGACGCGTCTATGTGGAGAAGCTCATCGAGAACGCGCGACACATTGAGATTCAGATTCTGGGCGATCAGCACGGCAACATGGTGCATCTGGGGGAGCGCGAATGTTCCGTGCAGCGGCGGCACCAGAAGGTGATTGAGGAATCGCCTTCACCGCTTGTCGCGAGCCGTCCGGAAATGCGGGCGCGAATGGGTGAAGCCGCCATTCTCGCAGCGCGTGCCGCGG
This sequence comes from Bryobacteraceae bacterium, assembly GCA_036500405.1. Lineage (GTDB taxonomy): Bacteria > Acidobacteriota > Terriglobia > Bryobacterales > Bryobacteraceae > BOG-234. The sequence continues at coordinate 947 of DASYCD010000475.1, read as the reverse complement.
GTTATTACAACGCGGGCACAGTGGAATTTCTGGCGGATAACGACGGCAATTTCTATTTCCTCGAAATGAATACGCGCCTGCAGGTGGAGCATCCGGTGACGGAGTTGGTCACTGGACTCGATCTGGTTCGTCTGCAGCTGGAAATCGCGAATGGTGGACGGCTGCCATTCACACAGGATCAGATCGAGTTGCGCGGCGCGGCCGTGGAGTGCCGGATCTACGCAGAAGATGCGACGCAGAATTTCCTGCCGTCGCCAGGACGCATCACGCATCTGGCGGAACCCGCCGGGCTTGGCGTGCGGCTGGATTCCGGTGTTTATCCGGGATGGAACGTGCCGCTTGAATACGATCCGATGCTCGCCAAGCTGATTGTGTGGGCGGACACGCGCGAGCACGCCATTGAACGCATGCTGCGCGCGCTTGGTGAATATAAGGTCGGGGGCATCCGTACGAACATCCCGTTGTTCGATGTCATCCTTCGCGAACCGGCGTTTCGCGCCGGCGACCTGCACACCGGTTATCTCGATGAACTGCTGAAAAAGCCGGGACTGTTCGAGCAGCCACCTGCACCGGAACTGGCCGCGATTGCGGCGGCCGCTGTAGCAGCGCACACAAAACCGGCGGCCCCCTCAAGCGTTCCCGTGGCATCTTCTTCGCGTTGGGTGAGTGCAGGACGTGAGGATCTGCTTCGATGAAACCGGTGATACAAATCGACGGCGAGCCGGTCAGTCCCGCTTATGAAATAACAATTGTCGAAGTTGAACCCGGCCTGTACTCCATTCTGGCGGGTGGTGCGTCGCATGAGGTGCGGGTCGAAGCCGGACAGGTCACTGTCGGAAACCGGCGATTCGATTACCTGATCGACGACCCGCGCCAATGGAAGCGCTCGGGCGGCGCGGCGGGTGGCGAAGGGCGAGCAGCCATCACCGCGCCGATGCCGGGCAAAG
>DASYCD010000474.1:0-5480 GCA_036500405.1 Bryobacteraceae bacterium | reverse complement strand
CACTCCATGCCCTGCAAGGAGTGCAACCATGCGTAAGCTCTCTCCGGCGCTGAGTTTTTTGATCGCCGCGATCCTCACGTCGCCCGCCGCCCACGCCCAGAAAGCCAAAGCGCAAAATGTTCCCGAAATCGGGTACAGCGTGGTCCCGAATTTCCTGAAGTTCCCTCCCAACATCTACCTCGGCGAAGCCATGGGGGTCGCCACCAATTCCAAAGGCCATGTCTTTGTCTATACGCGCAGCGCCAACACGCGCCTGTTCGAGTTCGACGCGCTGGGTAACTACGTCCGCGAAATCGGCGCCGGCAATTATGGCTTCGAATTCGCCCACTCGGTACGCGTCGATCCGCAGGACAACATCTGGGTCGTCGATGAAGGCTCCAACCTCGTCATCAAGTTCAACCCGGCCGGCCACGTCATGATGGTGCTCGGGCATCGTCCGGAGGAGGTGGCGGGCGCCGTCACCGCCCCACCCACCGGCCCGAATCCGCCGGCGCAGAAGTACACATTCTGCCGCCCAACGGACGTCGCCTGGGACGCGCAGAGCAACATCTTCATCTCCGATGGCTATTGCAACAACCGCGTCGTGAAGTACGACAAGGACGGCCGCTTCCTCGCCCAGGTGGGCAGCGAAAAAGCCGGCAAGGGACCCGATCAGATGAGTCTGCCGCATGGCATCGCAGTAGATGCAAAAGGCAACGTCTACGTCGCCGACCGCAGCAATCACCGGCTGCTCGTTTTCAATAACGATCTGACTCCGAAAGCTTCCTACGAAAACATCGGCGACTCCTGGACCGTCTGCGTTTCGCCCGGCGCGCACCAATATCTGTTCACCTCGAATTCGAATCCGAACGGCAACCTGCCCGGCTCGTGGGAGAACACCGGCGAGATTTACAAAATGGAACTCGACGGCACCATCCTCGGACGCTTCGGCCACGCCAGCAAAGAAGAGGACGGCTTCCAGGTCACCCACACGCTCGATTGCCGCAACCCGGACGTGATCCTCGCCGCCCAGATCGAATCGTGGCGCGTCATGAAACTGGTACTGAAGCCCGCCGCCGCCAAATAGGAGAACCCGCATGAGACACATCCTGAAAACGACCCTCGCGCTTCCCCTTCTGACAGCCGCATTCCTCACCGCCCAAGCCACCGCTCAAAGCAGCGCGCCCGAAATTCCGTTCACCTCGGTCGACGCCCTGAAGTATCCGGCCACCGTCCCAATCGGCGAAGTCGCAGGCGTCGCCACCGATTCGCACGGCAACATCTTCGTCTACACCCGCACCGGCCACCCGACCATCACCATCGGCACCGCGCGCCCCTTCGCGCACGGCGGCTCGCGTCTCTTCGAATTCGACAAGCTCGGCAATTACCTGCGCGAAATCGGTCAGGATTCCTACGCCTTCCTCCAGGCCCAGCAGGTCCGCGTCGATCCGCAGGACAACATCTGGATCGTCGACCAGATGTCCACTGAAGTCATCAAATTCAACCCGCAGGGCCGCGTAATGATGCTGCTCGGCCGCAAATCGGAATCGGAGCGCGTACCCGCCGCGCCACTCACGCCTGCAGGCGCGGGACGCGGCGGTGGACTCCCCGGCGCCGGCCAGCCGAGCGATCTTTTCAATCGCCCCACTGACGTCGCCTGGGACAAAGAAGGCAACATCTACGTCGCTGACGGCCTCGGCAACGCGCGCATCGCTAAGTTCGATAAGAACGGCAAGTTCATCAAGTCCTGGGGCTCGCGCGGATCGTCGAACGGCCAGTTCGCCAGCGTGGCGGGCATGGCGATCGATGCCGAGGGGAACGTCTATGCCGCCGATCCCGGCAACAAACGAATCCAGGTTTTCGACGGCAACGGAACGTGGAAAATCAACATCACCAACATCGGAGCGCCCGCCGCGGTCTGCATCTCGCCCGGCGCGCATCAATATCTGTACGCCTCGAATTCCAACCCGATTGACGACATCGATTCGGGCGGCGAGATCTACCGCCTCGAGCTCGATGGGAAGGTCCTCGGTCAATTCGGCAAAGCCGGCAAGCCGCTGAAGGAATTCGGCACCACCAACGCCATCGATTGCCGCGGCAACACAAGCCTCTACATTGGCGAGCTCGGCAACTGGCGCGTGCAGAAAGTAACGCTCAACGCGAAATAATCCGTGACCGGCGCCCCATCCAAACGCTGGCTGATGATCGGTCTCGCGTTTTGGGCCACGGTCATCAACTATCTCGACCGGCAAACGCTCTCCGTAGCCGCGCCCGTGCTGCGCGAGCAGTTCCACATGAGCAATGTGGATTACTCGCACGTCGTCTTCGCGTTCATGCTGGCGTACACGATCATGAACGGCCTCTCCGGCCCGCTGATCGATCGCCTCGGGACACGGGTCGGCTACGCGCTGTGCATCGGATGGTGGAGTGTGTCCTCCATCCTGCACGCCTTCGCGCAGGGCACGTGGAGCCTCGGCGCATTCCGGTTCCTGCTCGGCGTTGGCGAAGCGGGAAACTGGCCGGCAGCAGTGAAGGTCGTCTCAGAATGGTTTCCGACGCGTGATCGCGCGATGGCCTGCGGAATCTTCAACAGCGGATCGTCCGTGGGAGCGATCCTCGCGCCGCCCATAGTCGCCTGGGTCCTGCTCACCTGGGGATGGCGGGCCGCCTTCATCGCAATCGGCATCACCGGACTGATCTGGCTGCTTTTCTGGTGGCCGATCTACCGCACGCCGGATACGCCACCAGCAGAGGAGGAAGAAATCGCCCAGCCCGCCGCGGAACCTCTCAGCGTCTGGCAACTGCTGCGAGTTCGCTTCGTCTGGTCCTTTCTCCTCTCGAAGATCTTCATGGACCCCGTCTGGTATTTCTACATCTTCTGGTTCCCGGAATATCTGAAGAACGCCCGCCACTTCGACATGGCCGCGATTGGCAAATACGCCTGGATCCCCTTCGTCGTCTCCGGCCTCGGCAACTTCGCCGGAGGCTGGATCTCGGGCTGGCTGCTGCGCCGCGGCGTTTCCACCACAGCCGCACGCAAAGGCTCCGTCACATTCTTCGCGATCCTGATGATGTCCGCGATCCCCGCCGTCCTGGTCAATAGCCCGTGGATTTCAATCGGCTTCGTTTCGCTCGCCATGGCCGGCTACACCGGCTCTCTCGCCAACATGCTCGCCATGCCCGGCGACGTCTTCCCGCAAAATGCGGTCGCGTCCGTCTACGGCTTAGCCAGCATGGGCTCCGGCTTCGGCGGCATGGTCTTCGTTCTGATCACCGGCTGGGTCGTCGACCACTACTCTTACACGCCCGTCTTCATCGGCTTCGGCTTCGTCCCGCTTATTTGCGCGCTGGTGATGTGGACGTTGATGGGACCACTCCGTCCTCGGCTTTCACCCAATCTTCCGACAACTGCACGTGCTTGATCGTCTGACCCGCCTGCGTGTAATAGCTGTAAGTCATCTGGATCGTCCCGTCCTTCGCCTGAATCACCGAAGGATAGTGATACTCATCCGTCGAAACCTTTGACGGATCGCCATCCAGGTGCCGCTTCCACTTCCAGGTCTTCCCCTCGTCATCCGAAATCGCGGCCACCAGCGAATACCGCTTCGCTTCCAGATCGTTGTACACCATAATCCAGTCGCCATTGCGCAGCGCAATCACCTCAAGGCTCGTACCCGGATTCAGAATATCGGTGTCCGTCGCAGGCGCCCACGAAACGCCGTCATCTTCTGAATGGCTGAACTGCGCACGCTTCGGCGCAGGACCGTTATCCCGCATGTACGCCACCAGCGATCCATCCTTCTTCCGCACCACCGAAGGCTGCACGCCCCCAAATCCAACAATTGGTTCACTGCCGGTCCACGTTACACCGTGATCGTCGCTGATCGCCATAATCCCGTAGGAATAGCCATCGGAGTAAAGAGGCACAAGCAGCCGGCCGGAAGGCAGTTCCAGCGGATGCGTCCGCGTAAACCATCCCATCCGCGAGAAATACATATCGTCGGCATGCTCAATTTCCTTCTTCGCGCGATCAGCCGCCGGTCCGCTACCCGCCGCGATCTTCCCGAATTCCTCACGCGTCTTCGCCCCAATGTTTTTCGGAATGATAATGATGTTGTCCTGAAACTCCCACTTCGGCGGCCCTTGCTCTTGCTGATAATCGGTCGAGATCCGGTACTTCATCAAAGCCGTCTCCCACTGATGAGCAATGATCGTCGGCCACATCAGAAACAAACGCTGCTTCGAATCCATGAACACCACAGGATTCGAATCCGGAAAACCAGGCGTATCGGCAATGATGAAAGGCGCAGTCCACTTGCCTGTCTTCTTGTTGTAACGAGCGGCGTCGATCACCACATCGTCCGCCTCCCGCTCCCCGGACCCGTGATACCAGACCGCCAGCAAATTCCCATTCGGCAACTCAACCACGGACGACGAATGATCGTGAATCTTCTCCGGCGGGAAAATCAGCTCGCTCTTATACAGCGGCTGAGCACCAACAGCCGCCGCTACAAGGAGACCAGAAACTGCGATCCGGAAACAGCACATGTCCAATATTAGCCGCCGCGGAGCATGCGGGTATAGCAAGCGACCCGCGTCGGACCGGAGTTGTTATCATAGCCTCGTAGGTTGATAACATGATCAGAACACAGATCAGTCTGGATAAAGCCGAATACACGCTCGCGAAGAAAGAGGCGGCCGCCCACGGCATCTCGGTCGCGGAATTCGTACGCCGTTCTGTCCGAGCGGCGCTGCCAATTCAGGGAGATAGCCCGTGGATGAAGTACGCAGGAATGGTCTCCAGCGGAAACCCCCTCTCCAGCCAGACCGTGGACGACATCATTTATGGGACGAACGACTGATTCTGCACGTCCATCCGGTCGCGAAGCCTATGTTGATACATCGGCCTTTATCGCCTTTCTCGACAATTCTGACAGTTATCACCTGACGTTCCGCCGGCTCTTTGCGGCGCCCCCGTCGCTCATCACGTCCGCACTCGTCGTCGCTGAAGGGCACGGTTGGTTTCTTCGCCGGTATGACCACTTCCGCGCAACCCAGTTTCTCGCCTTCGTGGACGCTCTACCCGCGCTGATCATTCAGCCCTTCGACGCGGAAGAGTTAACCAAATCGAAAGCCTTTCTCGCCCGGTTCCGCGACCAGAAACTGACCCTTGCCGACGCACACGGCCTGGCCATCATGAAGGACCGCCGGACTCCCAAATGCTGGTCAACAGACCGGCATCTGACTTTGACCGGCGCCGTGCTGCCGCCAAAGCCCTGATTTCCTCCCGGCTCCCGCACTCACCCTACTGAAACCCTATCGCTGTCAACGCCAAATAGAAATGTCCTGAAACTCGATAGCTGTCAACGCCAAATAGAAATGTCCTGATGTCTTCCAGGTAGAAATGTCCGGTTTGAAGCCGGGTTGCGGAAGAGAGGGTTTAAGTTGATGGTGTCCGGACGGGGTCGCGCCCGAACGGATGCCCAAAGCCGAAGCGACGG
>DASYCD010000473.1:0-12071 GCA_036500405.1 Bryobacteraceae bacterium | reverse complement strand
CGCTCATCGCCAGAATCCCGAAATCCCGATGCTCAATCGCCGGCCCCGCCGGAATATCCGGAATCGTCGACGGCCTTAAATGATCCGGATGAAACCCGTGATCCGACATCAGAATCACCGTCACATCCTCGCCTGCCTTTGCCAGAAGCGTCCCCAGCATCTGATCGTGAAGCTGATACGCCATGTTCACCACATTTCCATACAGTTCGAAATCCCGCTCGCTGACCCACGCCTGGCGCGGCGGATGATACTTCATAAACCCATGGCAGAAGTGATCGATCGCGTCGTAATACACCGCGAAAAAATCCCATTCCTGGTTATCCAGCAGCCACGTCGCCGCTGAATGAATGCTCACGCACTCGCACAGGGTTTTCATAAAACCCGCCAGCCGCTTATCGTTTTCCTGATCGATCTCCGCCGCCTTCGGAATAAACGGCAGCACCATTTCCGGCATCAGCAGATCGGGATGCATCCGCAAATCCGCCAGCGTCTCCGTCAGTTCCGGTGGATGCACCGCGTGAGCGGGCAGCGGCCATCCCTGATCCAGTGGACGAAACGCCCGATGATAATGATCCGAAACCATCACCCCGCGAATCGGCTCCGCCGGATGGCTCGGCCACCACCCGATCACCACGCTCCGCTTGCCATTCTGATTGAGGATGTTCCAGACCGCCTTCGCCTTGCGCGAAAGATTCGTCACCGGCTGCACGCCGCGCCCATCCGGCGTCGGCTCCGAAAACCCGTGAATGCCGTGCTTGTAAGGCCGCTTGCCCGTAGCAATCGAAGTCCACAGCATCGGCGAAAGCGGAGGTTGCAGCGTCGCGATATGCCCCATCGCCCCAGACTCCACGAGCCGCTGCACATTCGGCATCTTCCCCGCATCCATCAGCGGATGAATCACCTTCCAGTCAGCCGCGTCCCACCCAATCAGCAGAACCTTACGCATTGACCGAATTGTATCTGTGCGCAAAACAAAAAGGCCGGATCGCTCCGGCCTTCTGCTCATCGCTCGACGAAAATATCTCAGTGTTAAACCGCGAAAAGTCTCCGCTTGTGGAAAATGGCGAAAGCTCCCAGAGCGTCGAATCCAAACCACTTTGTGGATGGCTCCGGGGCTACAACCGTTTCCGATTGCAGCGTTAACGCCCAGCCACTCCCAAAGTCCAGGCAAGCGTCGGTGCCAAAGTTGCAATCTTTCCATCGCGAATTAAAGACGCCGTGATCAACCTGGCCCATCAGATCGAGAGGTGTGTTGGCCTCGGGACCATCGAACATTTCCCAGTCGCCTGCCGTTCCGTGAAGCGTGGTGGCTCCCAGTGTTCCGTCAAAGGTCAGACTGTCGCTCAGGATCTGCATACTCGGCCTCGCACTGTCATAGGGCACAAAGCCGTCAACGACAAAATGAAAGGAAAGCACCGTCGCGGAATCCAGCAGCGGCATAGTGTCCCCGTCATTCCCCAGGATTGTGATGGTGCCGTTAGCGCCTCCTCGGGCATTTCCCGAAGTACTCAGACTGTAAACGAAAATCGATTCCGCCTGCGCGGAGAGCGCAAAAAACAGAAGCGCGGGTGCGATAAAAAACAATGATCGGCGCATGTTAACCTCCGGCGTAGCGTAACACGCCTGGCGCGCACTGGAAAGGCACAGGACTCACGTACCGCCGGTACCAGAAGTATTCACCGCGCGCGAAAATTCTCCCCACCCGACTCGAAAGAACCACGCGAAAATCGGAAAGATCGCGAGACAAAATGTTGCCCGCCGCAGGCCAGCATTCTTTTTCTCATCTGCGTTGATCTGCGTTCATTTGCGGCCAAATCAGTAACCACAATTTTCAGAATTTTTCCTGGCTAATTCCAAAAGACTTAACTTAAATTTTCGCCCCTTATTCCCCTCGCCCGTTTTTCCTCGTGTGCTATCCCCTGAAACCGGAGACCCAAACTTATGTCCACCCAAAAACAAATCGCAGCCAACCGCCGCAACGCCAAAAAATCCACCGGCCCCAAAACCGAACAAGGTAAATCCATCACCCGCCTCAACGCCCGCCGCGACGGTTTCACCGGTCAGATCCTCATCCTCGACGCCGAAGACCGCCCCCACTTCGAACAATTCCAGGCAAAACTACTGGCCGACCTCCACCCCGAAACCGTCCTGGAATGCTCCCTCGCCCACGCCATTGCCCTCGACACCTGGCGCCTCAACCACCTCCGCGCCGTCGAAATCAATCTCTACGCCCTGGCTGCCGAAAATCCCGGCGCTACGGCAACCGACCCCCGCGTCCAGCCCGCCGTATCTGACGCCGACACCTTCCTGCAGCAGTCCGAACACTTCCTCCGCCTCAGCCTCTACGAACAGCGCCTCAACCGCAGCCTCCACAAAAATCTCGCCGCCCTCCACACCCTTCAGGCCGACCGCCGCCGCCGCGAAGCGCACGACCGCGCCGAAGAAGTCCTCCTCGCAAGGTACAGTGATATGAAGGATTTACCCTACCAAGCCCCAGCCCGCCCCACCCCAAATGGGTTCGTTTTTTCGGATGAGGAAATTCTCGCTGCCGCCCACCGCGCCAGCGCCCTTGACGTCGCCCGCGCCACCCTCCGCGCCACGCCACCTAAGGTTCAATTCGCTGCTTCAGGCGCATCCGGCAAGGTCATCGACTGGCCTGAGCCAGACGCTGCAGCCTGATCGTAGGTCGAACCAATTCCTGTGGCGAATGGGCTACTCCGGTCCACCCGCGTATCAAAACAGCGCCCTTATGGCCTACTTACGGGCAAACGCACACTTTTTCCCGATACTACGCGGGCAGTACTTGGGAAAACGAAGACGATGGGGCATAATATCTGTTTGGTCTGCGTTAGTCCCGATCTTAGTCAGCTTCCCCCGTCACCTTCGACGCAGCCCACATCCTTTCGTTTACGAAATTTTTGCAACGAGTAGGTTCGGAGACCGACTGCCACAGCAATGCCACAGATCTTCAAAGCCACTACGAACTCTTTAGCGCGAACAAGTATTGTCGTTGGGATTTTGGTGCTTGGTTGTCTCGGCGGAGCGCTCTTTGAACTGATTGCGGATTCGAATTACGCCACGCGCCAGGGTGAAGCGCGCGAGCAGCCTATCCCCTTCAGTCACGCCCATCACGTCGGTTCCATGGGGATCGATTGCCGCTACTGCCACACCGGCGTCGAAAACTCGCCGCACGCCATGGTGCCCCCCACCAAGACCTGCATGAACTGCCACTCCGAAATCTGGATCAACAGTTCGACGCTCGAGCCCGTCCGCAACAGCTACGCCACCAACGAGTCCATCAAGTGGCAAAAGGTCAATGACCTTCCCGACTACGTCTACTTCAACCATTCGATTCATATCAAGAAGGGCGTAGGCTGCGAAACCTGCCACGGCCGAGTTGATACCATGCCGCTCATGTATCAGCAGGAATCTCTGCAGATGCGCTGGTGTCTCAACTGCCACCGCAATCCGGAAAAATATGTGCGGCCCCGTGAGATGGTCACCAAAATGGGGTATGAGCCCTCTGAGCCGCAGGATGTCCTCGGGCCCAAACTGGTGAAGGAATACAACATTCAGAAATTGGAGACATGCTGGACATGTCATCGATAGGCGATCGCATGCAGATGAAGCCGACCGATCCCGGGAGCGATCACATCCAGATGAAGTCAACCGATTCCGGCGCTGGCCTCGTGCAGATTCAGACGAGCCGGCCGGATGGAAATGAAGAATTGAATCTGCAGGCCGTCCAGAAAAAGCTGGAAGGCAAGACGGGCCGGGCGTTCTGGCGCAGCCTCGACGAACTGTCCGCCAAAGCGGGTTTTCAGGAGTTTCTCCATCGCGAATTTCCCCGTCAGGCCGGCGAATGGCTGGACGATGAAGGCCGCCGCAACTTCCTGAAGATCATGGGCGCGTCCCTCGCGCTCGCCGGTCTCGGCGCCTGCACCAAGCAGCCGGTCGAGTACGTGATGCCCTACGTGCAGGCTCCCGAAAAGCTGCTCGGCGGCAAGCCTCTCTACTATGCGACCGCGTTTCCGGTCAGTGGCATTGCCAATCCCGTTCTCGTCGAAACCCACGAATTCCGCCCCACCAAGGTCGAAGGCAATCCCCAGCATCCCGCCAGCCTCGGCGCGACCGATGTTCCAACGCAGGCCTCCGTCCTCGGGCTCTACGATCCGGACCGCCTCCAGACCCTGAATTACATCGGCGAAATCCGGTCCTATACGTCTTTCATGGTTGCCTTCCTCGGCATCCTGAATCAGCAGCGCGCCTCGGGCGGCGCCGGCCTGCGCATTCTCACGGAGACGGTTACTTCCCCCACGCTCGGCGCTCAGATTCAGGGCGTTCTCGCGGCGTTCCCCAACGCGAAGTGGTACCAGTGGGACGCCCTCGGCAATAACCGCCGCATGGGGTCACAGCTCGCCTTCGGTCAGTTTCTCAACACTACTTATAAGTTCGATCAGGCCGAGGTCATCCTCAGCATTGACGGTAACTTCCTCGGCAATGGCCCGGGCGGCGTGCGCTACGCGCGCGATTTCGCCGCCAACCGCATTGTCCGCGGCGGCAAGCGGCCTTCTTCGCGTTTCTATGCGGTCGAAACCACTCCAGTCTCCACCAACGCCAAGGCCGATCACCGTATTCCGCTGAAGCCCTCCGAGGTGCCCGGCTTTGTTCGCAGCCTCGCGACGGCGCTCTCCGGTGGCGGCGGTGGTTCCACGCCGTTCGTTTCCGCGCTCGTTAAGGATCTTCTCGCAGCCAAAGGCAAGTCGATCGTCATCGCCGGCGAAGAGCAGTCCCCCGAAGTTCACGCGCTCGTTCACTACATCAACCAGGTGCTTGAAAACAGCGGCAAGACGGTGGTCTACACCGCGTCGCTCGAGCAAAAGCCGGTCGATCACTATGCTGACATTCAGGCGCTTGCTAATGATCTGAACGGTGGCCATGTCGACGCGCTCCTGATCCTCGGCGGTAATCCGGTTTACGATGCGCCTGCGTCGCTGAATCTCCGCGACGCCATCCAGAAGGCAAAGGTTCGCGTCCGCCTCGGCTTCTATAACGACGAAACTTCCGAAATTTGTCAGTGGCTCATCCCGGAAGCGCATCCCTTCGAGTTCTGGAGCGACGCGCCGGCGTACAATGGCACGATTACCGTCATCCAGCCGCTGATTTCGCCGCTCTATAACGGTAAGTCGGCGCATGACATCTTCGCCGCCTTCACGGACACGCCCGAAAAAACCAGCCACTCTCTGGTTCGCGAATACTGGCAGGCGAAACACACCGGAGTCGATTTCAACGACTGGTGGAATCGCACGATTCACGATGGCTTTATTAAGGATTCCGCCGCCGCGCCGGTCACTGCCACCGCGAAGCTGATTCCGGCCTCGAACTCGTCGATTGCGAGCGGACAGGGCTACGACGTTTCGTTCCACGCCGATCCCTATATTCTTGACGGTCGCTACAGCAATAACGCCTGGCTGCAGGAGCTGCCGCGTCCCGTTTCGCGCCTCACCTGGGACAATGCGGTAGTCCTCAGCCACAAGACGGCCAAAGATCTCGACGTCGAAGACGAAGACATCGTCGAGGTGACCGTCAACGGTCAAACCGTCTGGGGCGCTGTCTGGCGCGTCGCCGGTCAGCCTGATGGCTCGCTCGGCCTGACTCTCGGCTACGGACGTACCAATTCCGGCCGCGCCGGCAACGGGGCTGGCTTCGATGTAAACCGCCTCCGCACGATTTCCAGCCCGTTCTCTGCTTCAGGCGCGCAGGTCAAGAAGCACGGCAAGAAGCTTCCCCTCGCCGCCGTCCAGCACCACTTCACCATGGAAGGCCGCGAAGTCGTCAAGTCGGCCCCCATATCCGAATACCTCGAAGATCAGACCTTCGCCCAGAAGGAAAGTGAAACCGCCCATAAGGGCCTCACGATCTTCCCGCAGACCTGGGAATACCGCGGCTATGCCTGGGGCATGGCGATGGATCTCACTGCCTGTGTCGGCTGTAACGCCTGCGTCGTTGCCTGCCAGGCGGAAAACAACATCGCCGTCGTCGGTAAGGAGCAGGTTCTCAACACCCGCGAAATGCACTGGCTCCGTATTGACCGCTACTACAGCGGCAATCCGGATAATCCGCAAACGTATTTTGAGCCCGTCGCCTGTCAGCAGTGTGAGGCGGCGCCCTGCGAAGTCGTTTGTCCGGTGGCTGCCACCGCGCACGACGCGGAGGGCCTGAACAACATGGTTTACAACCGGTGCGTCGGCACTCGGTATTGTTCCAATAACTGCCCCTACAAGGTTCGCCGCTTTAACTTCCTCCTCTTTACCGATTGGGAAACGGAAAGCGTCCAGCTCCAGCGCAATCCCGATGTGACGGTCCGCAGCCGCGGCGTCATGGAAAAGTGCAGCTATTGCGTGCAGCGGATCAACTACGCCAAAATCATGGCGGAAAAAGAGGATCGCCGCGTGGCCGATGGTGAAATCGTGACGGCCTGCGCGGGCGCCTGCCCGGCCAATGCGATTGTGTTCGGCGATATTAACGATCCGAACAGTCAGGTTTCGAAATGGAAGGCGGAGCCGACAAATTATTCACTGCTTGGCGAGCTGAATACTCGCCCGCGCACCAGCTATCTCGCGGATATTCGCAACCCGAATCCGGCGTTGCCTGTCTCGCACGATAATCCGAAAGGCGAAAGCGACTAATGCAGCCGGTTGAGCTTCCCGATAAAATCTACGTCGGTCCGGTAATCGACGAGGGCCATAGCCTCGGCTCGGTTTCCGATAAGGTCGGCGGGATCGTCCTCAAGCGCAAGATCACACTCGGCTGGACCCTCGGCCTGTTTATCGCGTTTGGTCTTTTGCAGGGTCTGGCGGCGGGCGCTACGTGGCTGTTCGTCAAAGGCGTCGGCGTCTGGGGTATCAATATTCCGAATGGCTGGGGTTTCGCCATCATCAACTTCGTCTGGTGGATCGGTATCGGTCATGCCGGTACGCTGATCTCTGCCATTCTTCTGCTTCTGAATCAGTCCTGGCGAAACGCGATCAACCGTTTCGCTGAAGCCATGACGTTGTTTGCCGTCATGTGCGCCGGCATGTTCCCGGTTCTCCATACCGGCCGCCCCTGGCTTGCTTACTGGCTCTTCCCGTACCCCAACACGATGGACCTCTGGCCCCAGGTTCGCAGTCCTCTGCTCTGGGACGTCTTCGCCGTCTCCACCTATTTCACGATTTCCGCGGTCTTCTGGTTTGTCGGTCTCCTGCCCGACCTTGCCACCCTTCGCGATACTTCGAAGAAGCCGTGGCAGCAGAAGGTTTACGGCATGCTTGCCATGGGATGGCGCGGCTCCGCCCGCCACTGGCAGCGTTATGAAAAGGCTTCGCTTCTGCTCGCGGGTTTGGCGACTCCCCTTGTGCTCTCCGTCCATACCGTCGTGAGCTTCGACTTCGCGGTCTCCATCATCCCCGGTTGGCACACCACGATCTTCCCGCCCTACTTCGTAGCGGGCGCTATTTACTCGGGGTTCGCCATGGTGTTGACCCTGATGATTCCTGTTCGCCAGTTCTACGGCTTGGACGACATCATCACGATGCGCCACCTGAATAACATGGCGAAAGTGGCTCTCGCCACCGGCATGATCGTCGCCTACGGTTATTCGATGGAGGCTTTCTTCGCCTACTTCAGCGGCGACAAGTTTGAGCGGTTCATGATGTGGAACCGCATGACTGGTCCGTATGCCATTTTCTACTGGTGTCTGATTCTCTGCAATATTCTGATTCCGCAGTCGCTCTGGTCAAAGAAAGTCCGCACGAGCCCGTTCATCCTGTGGCTCGTGTCGATCGTGATCAATATCGGCATGTGGCTTGAGCGCTTCGTTATCGTGGTAACCAGCCTCCACCGCGACTTCCTGCCCTCGAGTTGGGGCTATTACGCGCCTACCTTCTGGGACTGGGCGGTCTTCGTCGGAACCCTGGGTCTGTTTATGACCCTCATCTTCCTGTTTGTCCGCGTCCTTCCGCTCATCACTATCTTCGAGTTGCGCATGCTGTTGCCCGGCGCACAGGTGAAGGAGGCCCCGGCGCACCAATGAGTTCTTACATGGAAACTGAACACGCCCTCGCGCAACCACTCTACGGCCTGATGGCGGAGTTTGAAACTCCCGGTCAGTTGGTCGCGGCCGCGCGCCGCGTGCGCGAAGCCGGCTTTCGGAAGTTCGACGCTTATTCGCCGCTCCCGCTGCATGAGCTCGATGACGCGATGGACCTGCACGACAACCGGGTTTCGAAATTCACTTTCTGCGGCGGCCTGTTCGGCGCCGTCGCCGGGTTCGGCCTCTGTTGCTGGTGCGCGATCGCCTTCCCACTCGATATCGGCGGCCGCCCCCTCGTCAGTGTCCCGATGTTTATCCCGATCACGTTCGAGTTGACCATTCTGATCGGCGGCCTGAGCGCAGCCATCAGCATGCTGCTTATGAATGGGCTTCCTCATCCGTATCATCCGGTCTTCAATGTGGACCGGTTCGCCGGCGCATCCCGCAATAAGTTTTTTCTCTGTATCGAAGCCGAAGACCCGAAGTTCGATCGCCAGGCCACGCTGACGTTTCTCGAAAGCCTCGGCCCCGAAGGCGTGTCGGAGGTGCAACCGTAATGCTCCGCCGCTCCTTACCGGCGATCACTCTTGCCGCGGCGGCGCTCCTTGCCGGATGCTCCCGCCTCGACATGCAGGATCAGCCCAAATTCAAACCGCAGCGCCCCAGTGACTTCTTCGCCGATGGCCGCAGTGGACGTCCCGAGCTCGATGGCACCATCGCCCGCGGCGAACTGCACGAAGACGGCGCGTATTACGAAGGCAAAGACGCCGCTGGTAAAGACATTGATGCGTTTCCGCTCACGGTCGATAAAGCTCTCCTCGAGCGCGGTCACCAGCGGTATGACATCTACTGCTCGCCCTGCCACGGACGCCTCGGTAATGGTCTCGGCATGGTGGAGCGCCGCGGCTTCAAGCAGCCGCCTTCTTATCACATCGAACGACTCCGCAACGCCGCCGTCGGACACCTCTACGACGTGATCACCAACGGCTACGGCGCCATGCTCAACTATTCGCAGCAGGTTCAGGTGCGCGACCGCTGGGCGATCGTCGCCTATATCCGTGCCCTCCAGTATTCCGAGGACGCCAGCGTCAACGATCTTTCAGCTGACGCGCGCTCTCATCTGCCGCAAGCTGGCGCTCCCATGAGCCAGGATATGAAGAACGCGATGCAGGCCGAGCCCATGGCTCCGCCGGATAAGGACTTTAATAACTTCCCGGTCCAGCCGGCCACTCCGGCGGGCGTGCCTGGGTCTTTCGGCGCCGGTGTTTACAACAGCAACAGCCAGCAAGAGAAAAAATGACGACGACGGAACAAAGTTACGAAACCGCCCCGGCGCTGATCGGCGTCCTGCGCCGCTACCAGCACATTGCATCCTTCGTTGGCCTTCTCGGGCTGGCCGGGCTGATCGTCGGCTTGTTTACCGGAGGCGCTCAGCAGTTCCTGCGCTCGTATCTCGTCGGTTTCTGGCTCTGGTTCGGAGCCGGCGCGGGTTGCCTGCTCATGCTGATGACCCAGTACCTCACCGGCGGAGCATGGGGGATCATGATCCGCAAGCCTCTCGAGGCTGGCGCGAAAACGCTCTATCTCTTTGTGCTCGGTTTCCTTCCGTTGCTGCTCGGTTACCAAACCATCTACTGGTGGAGCACTAAAGAAGGACAGGCGGACGCGATGGTACAGGCCAAGAGCCTGTATCTCAACATGCCCTTTGTCTGGGTCCGCTACGTGGTATACGCGCTGTTCCTCGTCGCCGTCACGCATCTCCTGCTGAAGTGGTCCCGGCGGGAAGCGGAAACGAAATCAACGGAATTTTCCCTCAAGCTCGAAAAGCTCAGCGCTCCGGGTGTTCCGATCTTCTTCCTGCTCATGACATGGTGCTCGATCGACTACCTGATGGTGCTTGAGCCGCACTGGTATTCCACCGTCTACGGTTTCATGGTCGTCATCGGCTGGTGCTTCTCCGCGCTTGCGATTGTAGTCGCGGTACTCGGGGTGCTCGCGCAGTTCGCTCCTTTCAGTCAGGCGCTGACGAAAAAGCATCTTCATGATCTCGGCAAACTGTTGCTCGCCGTCACCATGCTCTGGGCGTATCTGCAGTTCTCGCAGTTGCTGATTACGTGGTCTGGTAATCTGCCCGAAGAAATCATCTGGTACATCAAACGCTGGAACGGCGGTTGGGGGTGGGTCGGCCTGATCGTTCTGTTCGGCCACTTCTTCCTCCCCTTCCTGCTGCTGCTGTGGCAGCCGATCAAGAAAAACCTGCGCACTATTACAGCGGTCGCGATCTATATGGTGATTGTGCACGCCGTTGACGTGTTCGTGCTGGTCGAGCCGAATTTCGCGAAGCGGATCGTGGATATTCACTTCTCGATCTCGATCCTCGACATTCTCGCTCCCATCGGTTTTGGCGGCCTCTGGCTCGCGATGTTCTTCCGTAATCTCCAGACCATGCCCTTGCTGCCCACGGGAGCTCCGGATCTTCAAAAGGCTTTGAATCATGGCAAATCCCATTAGGCCCCACGGCGGCCCGCCCGATCAGCACGGAGACTTCGGCCGGCATGACCGGGGTGAGCACAAGCATGCTGATGACAATCCGCAGGTTTCTTTCGAGCGGAAGGACGTCAACATCGTCCAGATCACCGGCTTCGGCATCGGTCTGCTTGTCGCCTTCATGGCGACCACCGTTGCCATGTACGCTCTGTTCGCCTGGTTCGCGCACCGGGAAGATAAAGTCAATCCCGCCCGGCCACCCGCGATGATGTCGGAGAAACAGCAGATCCCCGAAGGGCCCAGACTGCAGGCCGATCCGCAGCGTGAGTTGAAAGGCATGCACGACGATGAAGACGCGCTGCTTTCCAGCTATGGATGGGTCGATCAGGCGAAGGGCACTGTCCGGATCCCGATCGATCAGGCGATCGACATGGTGGCCGCCAATGCCGCTGCGGGCAAAGGTATCGCCGTGAAGGTCAGCCCCGCAGGTGGTTCCAATGACGGCTATCGCATGATGCCATCCGACGCCAGCGGCGGTAAAACGCTCGAAAAGATTTCGCAATAACAATGAAGTTGTCTCGTTACATCCCGGTGTTGGCTCTCGCAGGCGCAGCCATGCTCTCAACGGGCGTGCTGAACGCTACGGCATGGGATACAGGTGAGCCGGCCTTCACGAAAGAGCATGACCTGCCCGCGCAGGATCTGCTGAATATGCGTGGACAGGACCGGCCGACGCCGCTGGCCCACGTCGATATCAGGCAGAAGCTCAACAGCCAGTTACCGCTCGATACCGTCTTCACTGACGACCACGGCAATCAGGTCAAGCTCGGCCAGTATTTCACCGGCAAGCGCCCGGTCGTTCTGACGCTCGTTTATTACGAGTGCCCTATGCTCTGCACCCAGGTTCTCAATGGCCTGGTGCGCGCCGCGCGCGTCCTGACCATGACCCCGGGCAAAGATTACGATGTTGTTGTCGTCAGCTTCGACGCCCGCGAAGGGACGAAGGAAGCTTCGGAGAAGAAAGCGTCGTACGTGAAGGCCTACGGCCATCCGGAAACCGCTGACTCCTGGCACTTCCTCACCGGGTCGCTCGACAGCATTAAAAAGATTACGGAAGCCGTTGGATTCACCTACGTCTGGGATGCGCACACCGCTCAGTTCGCGCACGCGAGCGCGATCTACGTGGCGACTCCCGAAGGCAGGCTTTCGAAGTATTTCATGGGCATCGATTATTCGCCCAAAGATCTCAGACTCGGTCTGGTGGATGCGTCGCATGGCACAATCGGCACAATGGTCGATCAGGTCCTGCTGTTCTGCTACCACTTCGACCCGGAGTCCGCGAAATATACTCCATTCGCACTCGGTCTGTTGCGGATCGTGGGCGCCGCTACCGCTCTCGCGCTGGGTGGCTTCGTGGTAATCAGCATACGGCGGGATAGCCGGAAGAAAGGGAAGCAGTCCGCCTGATGATTTTGGAATCGAAGAGTTTCCAGCTATTTCCGGAGTCGGC
>DASYCD010000472.1:0-10078 GCA_036500405.1 Bryobacteraceae bacterium | reverse complement strand
ATGGATTGAGTCCGATCGTTATGACCTGGAAGCGACCGCCTCGGGCTCGCCCAACCGAGAGCAGATGATGCAGATGTTGCAGGTCCTTCTCGCCGACCGTTTTAAGCTCCGGGTTCACACGGAGCAGCGCGAAGAGACTGTCTATCATCTCGTCGTCGCGAAAGGCGGGCTACGAGTACAGAAGAAAACGAACGAGAATTGCGCGCAGGCCGACAGGACGCATCCTGATGTGGCTCCGTCCAATCCCTGCGGCAATAATTGGCTGAGATCGAAAGGAAATCATTTCCAGTGGACTGTAGTCAACAACGACGTGCAGCATATGATTGGCCCACTCGGCGTTGCAGCCGGCCACCCTGTCCTCGATAAGACGAACATCACCGGAACATTTGATCTGGATCTCGAGTTTGCCGGCCAGCGTCCTGATGCGGAGGCGGTCATCGATCCTTCCGTGCCGTCCCTCTTCGCCGTTCTCGATCAACTCGGGTTGAAGCTCGAACCCGCAAAAGGGATGGTGGACGTTCTTGTCATCGACCACATCGAACGCCCGACCCCCAATTGATCCGAACCGAACTACTTCGCGATGCCGTAGCAGTACAGCATGCCGTCGAACGTCCCGATGTAGACCTTGCCGTTCGCGACCGAAAGCTCTCCGTTGTGCAGCCAGGACTTGATTTCGGTCCCGCTGTTCCAGAGTTCCTTACCAGTCTGCGCATCGAGCGCGTAAAGCACGGCATGCGTCGAATTCGGAATTCGCCGGGAGGCGACGTCCGCCAGACCCACGTCGTAATACGCCTGATCGGTGTTCTCACCGCTGCCGTACGCGAACACGACGCCGTTCGCGATCACCGGCGGCTCGCCCTGATCCATATCGCGCGAGATCCACGCCGGAACCAGCTCAGTCTTACCGTTGACGTCCTGCACCTTGAACGCAGCCACGCCACCGCGCTTCGTCTCGCCGTTCGTGATCGGGAACTTGAACTTCGAATGCTGCGGGCCCCAGAACGGGCTCAGCACCCAACGATTCCCTTTGCTATCGAGCCACGTCGCGAGCGAGCCCCAGATGCCGGCCGACGCGAAGTTGACGTCTTCGTTGCAGAATGCGGGCGTGGTGTAGAGATCGGTGCGGTGATCGTCGCCGCCGATACCGGCCGTATCCATCAGCCACAGACGGCATTCCTTGCTGCCGCTTACCATCAGCTCTTTGCCCTTGTACTGGAAGATGACCGGCGTCACCTGCGCATCGAGATCGCGCTTCACCAGCCACGCCGCGTTCGGCGGACCGAACGTGTCGTAAAGCTTCAGTTCCTTCGTGGTTGGATCCTGTTTGAGCCCGATGATGCCGTTGCCGTAAACACCGGCTTCCGGATTCCACTGGCCGTCGCCTGTGCCCGTGTACATCGCGCCCGTCTTCGAGCTGATAGCGGGACCGGTGCGTCCCCACATACCGCCGCCCGCGGGGCCCCAGTTGCCGACCTTCTTCGTCGCGAGGTCAAACGCGTAAGCGTGATTCGGATTGCCGCCGCAGCCCTGTGACGTATGGGTGTAGATCACGCCCTTGTAGAGATTGAGCGCCCAGGTCTTGCCATTCGCCGGGACGAACTTGATGGGCGGCGCGATATCTTCGCCATCCGCCGCATTGATCTGATGCAGGCGTCCATCCCAGGAGACCGAGTAGATCGTGTACTTGCCGGGCGCGACCTTATCGACCGCCGGAATCGCAGTCTGTCCGCCGGGGCACAGCGGATCCTGTCCAGCAGCCGGACCCTGGTAATCGGTCTGGTAGTGCTTGCTCCAGAGGATCGTGCCGGTTTTGGCGTCGAGCGCGAACAGATCGTCCGAAACGCCGGCCACAATCGCGACTTCCTTGGGACCGCTCTTCGTCGTCACGCTGCCCGCGACCAGCGTCGTGAACAGGTTGCTCATCACGCGCGGCTTGCTGTCGAGCTGAATCTTCCACAGCAGCTTCATATTTTTGGCGCTGGTGGGACTGAGGAGTTTTTCGTCCTTCTGCCAGTGGGTGCGTTCAAAATCGTTGCCGCCCGCCAGCCAGTCAGCGCTCCACGCGGCGAGACATCCCGCCATCGCCACCGCCATCGTTAACGCAATTCGGGTAACCGTTTTCATAGCGTGTCTTCTCTGATGCCTTCCTAATTCGTCGTCTTGGCCGCGAGATCCGGCGCCACCAGCGGGATGCCGAACGCATAGACTGTACTGTCCGCCGTCGAAAGATAAAGCTGGCCCGCGCTGCCGGAAATTGCGCCGGAGTGGGTCAGGCCGCCCGAGATTGTGGAGCCGCTGTTGAACAGCTCCTTCCCGGTTTCGCCGTCGAAACCGTAGAGAACCGAGCTCGATCCCGTCGACGCCGCGAACACAATGCCGTTGATCACAACCGGGCCGACGGGCGATGTGAGCGCGCGAGAAGTCCAGCCGGTCTGGAGCGAAGGCTTGCCGTTCTCCATCGTGACCTTCAGGGCCGTGACGTTGCCATCCGTACCGGCAAGAATCCAGCGCGTGCCGGCGGAATCCTGCCAGCTCGCGAGCGAGTGCGCAGCCGCGCCAATGGAAGCCGAGGCGAGCGGCGTCTTATGATCGGCACCACCCAGCGATTCGCTGCTCAGAATGTAGACCTTGCCGTCCTTGTTGGCTGCCGCGATCAGTTGATCCTTGTCACCTTCCTTCATTTCGAAGACGACCGGCGAGGAGGTGAATTCCGATTTACCCGGCGTGAAATAGTCCTTCATCTTGAGCGTTTTGGTTTCGAGCGAAACCACGGAGTCAGAAAGCGCCGTGGGAGAATACTCGCCGTCGCCGGTCGCTACGTAGACCGTCTCGTTGGGGCCGAACGCCGCGCCGACACTGCCGGCAACGCCGCCGCCGTTGGTGGACCAGTGAGCAACCGTGGGGGAAGCCTCGGCCGTATCGATGGCCCAGACGCCATTCGAAACGCCGCCGCAATTTCCGGAGGTGGTCGCATAGATCACGTTGTCGATTAGAATCAGGCCGGAGGCATTCGCATTGGCCGGCAGGAACCGCACGGGCGGCTTCGCATCCTGACCATTCGAGATATAGAGCGTGTGGAGCATGCCGTCAGTCGTAACGGCATAAACGGCGTCAGGCGGACGAGGGCCGCCGCGTCCAGCACCGAAGCCAGGCGCCGGACCGCGTCCAGCGGCGCCGGAAGCGCCAGGAGCACCGGGACCGCGTCCGGGCGGGGCTGGAGCACGTCCGCCACCCTGGCGGCCCTGTCCAATCGTGATGGCGCCCGCTTCGGGCTCACTCACGCCGCTCGCCGCGCCGCGTCCGCCGCCACGCCCGCGTCCGCCAGCCGCCGCGGCAGGGAACGCGAGAGTCGCCGTGCGCGTCACTCCCGCCGTCATACCGCCGGGGCAGGCCGCGCTGCTCTGGCCCGTTGCGCCGAAATTCTTCGTCCATTCCATGCGGCCGATGTCGCTATCGAGGGCCATCACATTATTCGAAGCCCCGCCCACGAACACATAGGAGCGGAAGCCGCGATAGCCGATGTAGCTATCCACCATCACGGCGGGGGAGAGCGCATATTGCTGTTTGGCATCGTTCGCGAGCTTCACTTTCCAGAGGAAGGCGAAGCCGGGCATGCTGGTGGAGTTGATTCGGGTGTCGGTACGCGCCCAGGAACTGCGCTGCGCGTCGGCGCCGGCCGTGTTCCAGGCTCCGCCGCCCCGCCCGAACTGGGCCTGAGCCAGCGGGATGAATACGCTCGGAAGCAGAGCGCAGGAGGCCGTGACAAGGGCGACTCGTGAGATATTTCGCATAAGATCTGAGGAAATCCTTCTCAGTGAGTATATCCGAATAAACGGGGCGTAATGGAGCGTTTACAGGCGCTTACGCCCTTTCCGGGGACGTTTTTGGCTGGACCAAACCGCAAGTGTGGAATATGCTATTGCAAAATCGACCCGCAATAGTGTTATGTTGGAGTCTGACGCTACTAACGCATGCTCCCAGGCCGTAACTTCCCTCCCCGCAAACCCTCCCGCAGAGAAAACGTAAACGAGACCATACGCGCACGTGAAGTCCGCGCCGTATTCCCGGACGGTACGGCAGAAGTCATGCCAACGCCCGCGGCTGTCCGCAAAGCTCAGGAAATGGGCCTGGACCTCGTTCTTGTTTCCCCCACTGCGGTTCCTCCCGTCGCGAAAGCCATTGACTACGGGCAGTTTCAGTACGAGCAGAAGAAGAAGCAGCACGACGCGAAAAAAAAGCAGCACGTCGTGCAGGTGAAGGAACTTAAGTTCCGGCCCAATACGGACGATCACGACTACGATTTCAAGAAAAACCACGCCATTCGCTTCCTCCAGGAAGGCAATCGCGTGAAAGCCGTGGTGCAGTTCCGCGGACGCGAAATCGCCCACACGGATCTTGGCCGCAAGCTCCTGCTGCGGTTCGCCGGAGATCTGGCGGCCTATGGGTTGGTGGATGGCAGCCCGCGCATGGAAGGGCGTAACGCTCATATTCTGCTGAGTCCGGTGAAAGTGGCGGCTCCCAAGAAGGAAAAGTCACATTCCGATAAACCGGACGGCGCGCCGCCTGCTCCTGCCGAGTCTCCTGCGCCTCCCGCTCAGGTCTAAGCTTCGGACGTGCGGTTTTTTTTAGCAGCCGCTCTTTTTTTCACGATTCTTTTTTCTGCCTGCCGGGAGAATCCGGCGGAATCCATTCAGCGCGCCATTCGCAGTGGGGCGGTGGTGGAACTTCCTGCGGGCGAACTTCACCTCAGCCGCCCGCTCACGATCCCGAAGGGTACGAAAGATCTCGCAATACAGGGTAGCCCGAAAGGGAGCATGATCATTCTCGATCCCGGCTTTGTGGGGCGCGCCGCGATTGAGGGAGAAGATGTTTCAAACGTTTTCTTTCGCAATTTTTCGGTTACCGGCGATCGCAGCGAGATGAAATCCGCGTGGGCGCTGCCGCGCGACGGCGTGGCGTTCGCGGATTTCTACACCGCCAATGGCATCGTGATTCGCGGTGGTTCGAATATCGGGGTTCGGGGCGTCGGCTTTTCGAAGATCCGGGCGTTTCCGATTCTCCTCAACGCGGTGCATGGCGCGACGGTGGATGCCGTCACGATCGCAGACTGCGGCACCCTCAATCCGGACGGGCACAACAACACGACCGGTGGCATTTTGCTCGAGGAGGGCGTGAAGGATTTCGAAATCACCGGCTCGAAGATCAGCCGTATTCCGGGCAATGCAATCTGGACGCACTCCTATGCCAATTCGCCTCGTCAGGAGCGCGGGCGCATCGCGAATAACGAAATCACGTTGGTTGCGCGGGATGCCATTCAGGTCGGCCATGCCAGCCGCATTCGCGTGGAGAATAATCGCGGTTCGCAGATCGGCTTTCCGGTTGAGTACGTCGATTTCCCCGGCTACGCTACGCCGGTCGCGCTCGATACGGCGGGCAATGTGGAATACACCGTCTATACCGGCAATACGTTCGCGTCCGTGGCGGGGCAGTGTATCGACCTCGATGGCTTCCACGACGGCGTTGTCTCGGGAAATCGCTGTGTCAACGATCCCGCCGAAGCCCGCAACTGGCTCGGGCTGCATTACGGGATTTTGTTCGGCAATCACGATCCGGGCATGAACTCGGTGAACATTTCGGTCACCGGCAATACGCTCCAGGGCTTTGCTTATGGCGGCGTGTTTCTCATCGGCGAGCGGCATCGGATTGAGGACAATCAATTCCTTGATGTGAATCTGGCGCATTGCGGTTCATCGCCGATACCCGCAAAGTGTAATGCGCTGCTCGATCAGCCCGACGCGTTGCGGAGCGGGGTCTATCTCGCGAGTGACGGCGGGCGTCCCGCGGTGACGCGCGGCAACATCATCCGCAACAATACCGTTCGCGGGTTCGGGATCGCGCAGCACTGCATCGCAGCCAACAAAGGCGTGGATCTCACGGCGAACACTATCGCCGGCAATAAATGCGAGGACGCGCCGTAAGCGCTGCTCGCTGCTATCCTGCGGTTTCGAATGCCTGCCGATTCTGCTGCGCGTAATCCGGAATTCCAGCGTCTGATCCGCCTTCAGACAGAGGCCTTCGCGCGCAATACCCCCTATCACAGCCTGGAGTTGAATGACGGCACCGTCATTCCTGGCATCATTTCCGTGGACCAGCTTCGGGCTCGCCTCGACATGTGGCCGCTACCCGCCGATCTGCGCGCCAAACGCGTGCTCGATATCGGCGCCGCCTCCGGCTGGAACAGCTTCGAATGCGAGCGGCGCGGCGCGGAAGTGGTCGCGATCGATTACGTCGAGTACGATGAGTTCGTTACCGTCAAAAAGCTGCGCGGCTCGAAGGTCGAATACGCCATTGCCGAGATGGAAGAGATCACTGCCGAGCGCTTCGGCACGTTCGATTACGTCCTGTTCTTCGGCGTCCTCTATCACCTGCGCCACCCGTTGGTCGGGCTCGAAAACGTCTGCGCCGTCACGCGTGGCGTCGCACTCGTGGAATCCTTCGTAGTTGACGACGGGCCCGATCCTTCGCGCACGTACATGGAGTTCTACGAGACCGACGAACTCGGCGGCCAGATCGATAACTGGTGCGGCCCGACCACGAATTGCCTGCTTGGCATGACGCGAGCCGCCGGATTTCCGCGCGCCGAATTCCTCTACATCGATAACCGCCGCTGCGGGCTCATTGCGCACCGGCGCTGGGAGCCGGTGACGCCCCAACCCGGCCACGAACCGCCGTTTCTTTTCTCCGCCGTCAACAATCGCCACAACGACACGATTTTCCAGCGGGGCAAGGACGAATACATGTCCTTCGCGTTTCAGTGTCCGGATGATCTTACTAAGAACGACGTGCTCGTGGAGATCGATGAATACGGAATTCCGCCCATCATTCTGGTTCATCACGCGGCCGGGCACTGGCAGATGAATGTCAAGCTGCCGCCCGGAACGCCGCTCGGGGATCACACGGTTCGGATCGGGACGAAGCTCGGCGGCTTCAGCGACGCGGTGAAAATCCGCGTTCTCCCGCAGTTCGCGGATCGCCGCGCCGGCCGCCCCGCTTTTGTACCGCAGAGCGAGACCGTTCCGCCGCCCCATTTCACGCTGGTCAAAAACACGATGGACCACGGCATGGTGTTCCACGGCTATCGGGAAGAATCGCTCGAATGCCGCTTCGCGCACTCGGATGGCCCGCTCGATTTATCGAAGGTTCAGCTGACCGTGGATGGAGAGCCCTGGCCGTTGCTCGTGCTGGAACGCTCGACGCCGGAGATCTGGCAGGTGAAGGCGAATATGCGCGGACTTGCGGCGGGCTCGCACGAGTTGCGCCTTCGCACCGCGCGCAGTGGTTTCTCGGAAGCGTTCACGATCGAGTCCGATCCGGTATTCGATCTGAGCTGAAACGGCCTCCGTTGTACCCTAAAGCCGATGCGACTGATTGCCGGAATCGATCTTGGCGGGACCGCCGTGAATTACACCCTGATCGACGAACAGGAGAAATTTCTGATCGACGGTCTCTGCGAGCATCCTGCGCGATCGAAGGAAGGTCCGGAGATTTGCCTCCAGCAGATTGCGGATGGCCTGGCGATGGCGGCGGAGCGCGCCGGAGCCACGCTGCGCGATGTGGTGGCGGCCGGTCTCGATACGCCAGGGCCCGCGAGCGGCGCCGGCGTTCTGAGCGCACGCGGTTCCACGAACTTCGTCCATGTGGATTGGTGCGGCTTCGATATGCGCGCCGGTCTCGAAAACAAGCTCGGCATTCCGGTGTCTTATTTGAATGACGGCAATGCGGGCGCCCTGTGGGGTCACTTCCACATCTTCGGCGCGAGTACGATTGCGACTTCGATTTCCGCCATCATCGGCACCGGTTTGGGCGGCGGGGTCATTGTGGATGGCCGCGTAGTGACGGGACGAAAGGGCTTTGGCGGTGAACTGGGTCATGTCCTCGTCCCCTACCAAAGCATCCCCGGCATTGAAGGAATGAAACCGGTTTGTAACTGCGGGCGCGAAGGCGATCTGGAATCGCTTTGCTCGCTGACAGCTATCGATAAGACGCTGCTGCCTTATTTTCTCCAGCGATATCCGGATCACGAATTGGCGAACGCCGGTCCAGGCGCGGCAAAGAAGGTGCGGGGCATGGCCGAGCGCGGCGACGCCATGTGCCGCGAAATCTTTCGCGTCCAGGCGAATGCGCTGGGGCTTTTCTTTGACGAAATGGTGAATACGTTCGATCCCGAGGCTTTGATCGTCGGCGGCGGCGCCATCGAAACGTCAGCGGATTTTCAGGAATGGTTTATCGGACAAATCCGCGCTGGCATGCCCGGACAGAGGGTGGAACAGGCCGATATCCCGATCCACATTATGCCGAACGGTGATACCGCGGGCTCGCGCGGCGCCGCTATCGAAGCCCTCAAACTCGCCCGCGTCAGAGCCAACGCCGCCTGACCCGCCGCCGCGTTGCACCTTCGAATGGAAGCGGACGCCCCAACAATGCCGCCGCTCTCCCCCTGCTGAATCGCAACCCCCTGTATTTACACCAATCAATATCCGGTAAGTAGATTGCAAGACCTTTTCGGTCCTGAGATCACTCTTTTCAGGTGAGGTCCGTTTACAAATTACCTTTTGGGGGACTCATGTATCGCTTCCTGTCCGCGCCGGCAGTTATTCTTGCGCTGTCTATTCCGGCATGGGCGGCCCAGCCACAACTGCTTTCGCTCACTCCCAGTTCCGGAGGTGGAGCTAGTCAGACTTTCGCCCTCACCGTCTCCGATACAGCCGGCGCCGCGGATATCGGCCCCATTAACTTACTCATCAATTCCACGCTCGACGGATCCACCGGCTGCTGGATTTACTTCAATCATCCCGGCCAGTTCTCGCTGTACTCCAATGGGCAATGGACAGCGCCCGCATCGACCGGCGGAACTTTGTCAGGCTCTGCCTGTTCGGTTCAGCTCGCATCGGGCAATGATTCCGGAAATACCGCGAACGTTTCCTTCGCCATCACTTTCGATCCCTCATTTAACGGCCCCAAAACGATATGGGCAGCGGCCTCGGACGTGGCCGGAAACGGCGCCGGTTACCAGCAGATGGGGACTTATAACGTCTCGACCGCAAGTGGTGTGCCTGCGAACGTTTCCGTCAGTCCGAGTAACCCAACGATGTATCAGAACTCGCCTCAGACCTTTACGGTAGTTGCGTCCGACAGCGCCGGCGCCGCCGACTTGCAGGGCGTCCATTTCCTGTTCGTATGGGGCGGCTTCAATGGGTCCCCCGCGACCATTGCGTGCTGGATGTGGTATCAGCGTTCGACCAATACCCTCACCATGTACAACGCGGGAAACTGGGGCGCGCCCGCTCCATTAGGGAGCGGAGGATCGGTTCTGACCGGCGATGCGTGCACAGTCGATACTTCGCAGGCGAGCGCCAGCGCCTCGGGAAACCAGCTGAGTCTGGTTGTTCCCATCGTTCCAACCACGCCCGACGGCGTGGCGATTTACATGAATGCGCTCACCAACGCCAATTCCGCAAGCGATTACCAGAACATGGGGAGCGCGGCGGTCTATCCGCCCTCCAATGATCAGGGCAGTTTCACCGTATCGATCCCTGGAGCGGCGGGGTCGCAGCCGCAGGGCCTTTCACCCAGCAAAAGCGGCGGCGCTTACATCACGGTAGCCTCCTCCGGTGGATTCGTTGGCCCCATAACGCTCACTGGAAACGCGCAGGGATCCAAAAGCGGAAACACTTCGCAGCTTTTGTTTTCTTTCAATCCGCGGGCGGTTCAAACACGGGGAACCTCCTTTGCGACGATCTATGCCAGCACAGCGGCGCCGGACCGGTACGGCGTAACCGTAACCGGAACTTCGCAAACACAGAGCGCGACGTCCGAGACACTCACCATGTACGTGGATAACGCGTCCCCAGCCGTCACTCTGGCTACGCCGACCCACACTCAATCGGGCGTCACTTTCGTTATTGACGCAATCGACCAGGCTGGCTTCGGAGCCATCAACTACATGCAGCTTCTCATCGCGCCCTCGCTCGACGGTCAACACGCGTGCTGGATTTCCTGGGCTGTCTGGCCGGCAAGC
>DASYCD010000471.1:0-13197 GCA_036500405.1 Bryobacteraceae bacterium | reverse complement strand
ATCCGCGGTCGGAAGCGATTTGAAAGGAAAGCTCTCGCCCTTCATCTATCTCGCCGCGATAGCCCTGGCATTCGTGAGCACGTGGCTATCGAGCGCTCTCTACGCGCTGATTGCATTCGTCTGGCTTATCCCGGATCGCCGAATTGAACGCGAATTCGACAAAGGAAGTCACTCCTGAGCGTTCGCCTCAGGTTAGTTCTTCAACTCCACCAGAATCATCTCGAGCGGCGTGCTGCCGGTGTTTTCGATTTTCGCCGTCGTCGGCGTCTGCCAGACAGCGTCGCCAGTCTGGTGCGTGACACTCTCGGATTTTCCCGCCCCATCCGTAGTCCGGAATTCCTGATCGTTCACGAAAACCACCACCGTATTCCGCGCGTTCTCCACAAGAGGCGTTTTCTCATGCGGACCGAGTTTCAACCGCACCACGCGAGCCTGCGGCTTATCGAATTCCAGGTGATAGTGTTTCTGGTCCACCTTGAGCGCATCCTTCGAACTCGCCTTCACTTCAGCCCCGGCCGCCTTTTTCAGCTCCATCTCCACAATATTGAACCCTTCATCCGTTAACACCTCCGGCGAATGAATGCCATCCGGCTCACTCCAATCGATCTGACCGGGCTTCCAGTCAAAATCCGCCGGCTTCCTGCCATCCTTGTATTCGAAATGCTGCCGTCCGCCTTCCAGGTAGATCATCACGCGGTTCACCTTGTGCTCGTGGAAGCTGCCTTTCACGTGCGGACGTTCGAGCGCCCGAATCACCTTCACCTGGTCATTGTCGAAGAGGGTTGCCGAAGGCTGCAGAGCAAACGCCCAAAGGGACACCGCAAAGCCAGCGGCAATCACGATCGTTTTCATGACCGCTGAGTATATCGAACCTCAGCGGATCGTGAACGGAAGCGGCATCGTCGTAGTGGCGATATGCTCCGTCACGTTCTGAAAAACGTCGACGTCAAAAGGCAGGCCAGGACGATTCCCCGCCAGATCTTCGATCGCAGTATTCACCATGAGCTTGTAAGAACCGGCGCGCCACGGTGAATCCGGAACAAAGCGCCACTCCGTTTCGCCAGGCGGGATTACGACCTTCCCAGCAACGTCCAGGCGCACCATCCGCTCCAGCAGCGCATGGTTGAGCGGTTCCCCAAAGGTGACGACCAACGGATTCCGGCTTCCCGCCCCCGGCGGCGCGATTCGCCACGTTTTCGGATCGGGCGGAACACGGTCCGCCGGAGCCCCGCGGAAGTTCTTACGGAAACCCTCCACCATCGCGACCCCCCGCGCGTCATTCCATCCCTGATCAATCGACAAAGTGTACTGCTTGCCTTCCACGATCGCGTCGCCCAGCGCCATGTTTGATGTGAGACCGCGCTTGATGCGTCCGGGATCGAGGGTCATGGTGAGGCGCGTTCCGGCAGGATCCCAGAGCTCCTCACCCGCCAGAAAAACGGCCGTCAACGCCTTCCCTTTCGAATCGAGCAAATGCAAACGCACCGCCGCTTCACCCCGACTCATCGGCGCAGAGAACTGGATATAGAAGCGCAGCAGGTTGGCAGGCAGGACATTAGCGCTGGGATAAACGGCCACCACGCGCGCTACGGGATTCACCGGCCGCGGCGGCCCGGCAATGCTCGTTTCGACCACGGAGCCGCCCGGAGGATGAAACACCACCCGGTAATTCACTCCCGCCGCAACGGGATAACGAGGCCGGAACACCAGCGTTCCCTGCTCCACCGAATACGAACCCAACACGGCAGGCAGATTACTCCCAATCCCTGTATAGACGGAAAACGTCCGTCCCCAATCGCCCCCAGGAGGCGACGATGGCGCATTCCACCCCGAAACGCGGAACGCGCCATTTTGAAGAGCGATAGAAACGGAATTCGCGCCGATGCCCACCGCAGCCACTAACAACAAAGCGGCAACGGCAGACGCCGGCGCGATGAATTTACGGAAGAGCAATCGTCTGCAGGTTAACAGGGCCAGAGGGAGGTCCGGGATTAAACGCCGGCCCAGGACCGGGCTTCGCAGTCAGGATCACGGCATCGGTCGCATCCAGCTGCGTCAGATGCTGCACGTTCTTCAGCTCCGGCATCTTGTCATAAGGAACACCAGCAACATCCGTACGCGTAGGCGAATCGATCGCCGGATAGCTCTGCATGTTGTCAGCCTTCATCTTCACCACGCCGAACGACGTGTTCGCCACCAGGATGTAATCGTGACCATCCTTGCGATAGGGCACCATATCGAGCGGGCTGTTGCCTGCGCCAAGATCGGCAATCGTCACGCCCTTCACCTTCGCGCCGGGCTTCAGATCGGAAACCGGGATCTTCACGAGCGGCGTGCAGGTGTAAGCCGCGAGGATCACCTTCTCTCCGCCGATCGTATAAGGAACGAATGTGCGAACAGGCGACTGCGTCTCATAACGCCCGTGCGAAGAGTGCCAGATCTGAAGCGTCGCGCCTTCCTCCGCCTTCCTGAACGGATACGGAATGGATCGCAGCGCCGAAGACCATTCTTCGTTCGAAAGCCCGGCCACCATCAGGTCGCCGTTCACAAACGACATATCGGTCACGGTCATCATCCGCGGATTCTGGCGCCCTGTGGTGTTCGATTCGGGAGCATCCACCAGGTTCACCGAAGCGTGCCGGATATTATCGAGCGCGAGCACGCTGACCTTGCCGCTCGCATCCACGCGAACGATCAGCGGCGCGGCATCGGCGCCATGTCCGCGCGAAGCAGAAAGCCACGCATTCTTCGATACCGGGTTGACGGTCACGTCATTGACCATAATCTGATCGGGCGACGTGCCAACCAGCGCGGCAATCTTCGCATCCACGCCTTCCACACTGATCTTCGCTCCCGCTGCGGCGGGTGTGCGGTCGCCTGTATCGAGCGCGACCACCGTGCCGCTAACCGAATCGCCCACGAACAAAATTCCCGTTGGCCCGAACGTGAGCGCTCCGGCCGATTTCAGTTCCACCTTGCCGGCGGTTAGATTATCTGTCGCGTCGGCGGTAATGGTGAAGACCACAGCAGCGGTAACAGCCAGCCCCGCCGCGATCCGTGCCCATGTTTTGCGCATATTGCCTCCTTTTGAAGCTCTGATTGGCGATCAGTATATCCCAGGTCGTTCCGGAAGTTGTGGCCTTGGAAATGCATAAGCAACCAAGCCGAAACTGCCTGAAACGGCCAGACTTATGAATACCCGGAGCCTGTCGATTTCAGCACGCCGCAGTTCCCGGAATCGGTGGCGTCGTTTCCGCGCGTCCCTGCGGGCTTTCTTCCACACAACGGGGAAACTGTTCGCCGAAACAGCCGAAAACTGGATGAACGACAATGCTCCTCGCTTCAGTGCGTCCGTTGCCTTTTATTCCGTACTTTCCATGATCCCGTTCCTGATCGTGGTAACCACAATCGCCGCAGGCATTCTGGGCGAAAAAGCCGCCCGCGGTCAATTGATGTGGCAGATCCAGGATTTGGTGGGAACGGCGGGCGCAAAGGCAATTCAGGGGCTGATGCAAACCAATCACAGCGCCACAACCACCACCGTTCTTGGGCTGCTGACGTTCGCGCTGGGCACTTCAGCCGTCGTGATGGAGCTACGCGATTCGCTGAACGCGATCTGGAAGGTTCCGTCCCGCCCGGCGTCAGGCCTGCGAGGGTTACTTCGAACGGCAAAGGAGCGAGCTTATTTGTTCGCGCTGATCATGCTGGGTGGACTTCTCCTCGTGGTTTCGCTGGCGCTCAACGCGATCGGGGAGGCGCTCTCTCAGGAATTTGGGCCTTTCATGCCGGTCTCACCCATCTTCATGCATGGCGTGTTGTTCTTCTCTTCTTACGCTGTGATCGGCTTGCTCTTCGCCGCCATCTATAAGTTCGTGCCGGATGTGAAACTACGATGGAACGACGTGGTGGTGGGGGCCGCCGTCACCGCGCTGTTCTTCACCCTGGGCAAGCATGCAATCGGCGCTTACCTTGGAAAAGCAACCTACGGTTCCACCTATGGAGCCGCCGGTTCATTCGTGATCGTCCTGTTGTGGATTTACTACTCAGCACAGCTTTTCTTTTTCGGAGCGGAGTTCACTCGGGTCTATGCGCTGCGGTTACATCCCAGAAAAGAAATTCAGTAGCCCACAAATAGCAGCGCGGGCGGACCGAAGTCCGCCCGCCCCTGAATCCCGAAACGAAAGGAATTACTTCAGACGTTCCGTTTGCCTTGACTGAGCGTTATTCGAGGAATTACTGAATTGCTCCTCAACTTCCGTCTCACGCCGGCCAACCGTGACCCCCTTCGGAGTGTGCGCCGCATCCGGCGCCATTCCCGGAGGTGAAGTCCTGCGATTGTCGTCCATGGTGTTTTCGCCGCTTCCGGTGTTCTTCTTATCCATAAGAACCTCCTTCACCCTGGAAGATTGCAATCGCGCCACCAACAGGCGATTTCGCACCGTCATCAGCGAAATTGCCGCTTATAAAAGAAATTTACGCTGAAAATCCCGTTCTGATCGCGAGTTGCCACCGCGGACCACTTCGGATCGAATGCCCATTCGATCTTGATGATCTGACCATTCGGATCGTCCAGCGCCGAAGTGTAAGTGAAGGTCACGTTGGAGGTAACGCGCTGCTGCAGCGTGAGTCTCGCAGTGGGTAACGCGGAACCACCCTGGAACGCAGGATCAATCTTCAACTGCGAAACCCCGAACACCCGCTGCAGCCGCCCGGCCACGGGATTCGCAACGGCCTCACCCAAAAGGGCGGACTCTCCCATCTGCTGGAACGATGCCTGCGGAACCTGTGGCTGATTCGCGAGAAGCGTCGGGTCGGACGTCGGCGTCTTTCCAGTTGCCAGTAGAGACACAATCTCCGTGAACTGCAGCGGTGGATTCGACGTGTAACTGAGCTTCATGTTATCCACCGGCCCCGTAACTCGCAGAATCACCTGAATACCCTGCGACTGCGTTTCCAGACTGATATCCAGAATCGGATCGACGCGCAGCGGATTGTAAAACGCGATGGTCCCGGAATCCACCGCAAACGACGAGCCCAGAAAAACGAGCTGCCCCTCATTAATATTCACGCGCCCCAGCACCCCCGGCTGCGCCACATTGCCCTGCACGCGAAGATCGGCCGTAGCTGAAAGACCCTGCGCAATGTCCGCCTGCACCGCCAGCCCCGACGCCGTACGCACCCGAACATCGAGGCGCATGTTTTCCAGAATCGGAGATGGTGCGGCCGCCGACTGCACCGAAGGCGTCGCCTTCGAAAGAATCGACGCGATATCCGTGGTCGGATTGTAATTCACCTGATTGATGACGGCCGTGCCGGTAATCGCACTGCTCCGCGACGTCCCGGCCAGTTGCACGTTTGCCCCGGCGACGATGCTTACACCCGGCTGCACCCGCACCCGTACCTGTTGAGCGCGCAATTGCACGCCGAAACGCATCGGCTCGCCGTACTCGGCATATCCGGTCAGCGCGAGTTTGCCGCCTCCCGACTCAGCTGTCAGGTTCTGAATGTTCGCGGTTTTGCCGCTGAGAAGAATCGTGCCGTTCGCCTTCGAAATCCCGTTCGGCAAAGTGGCGTAAGTGAGGGTCGCATCTTTCAGCGCCACCTGCCCGCTCAAAAGCGGATCCGCCATAGTTCCCCGAATGTTCGCCGAGAGCGTAATACTGCCGTCGGAATAAATGTCGCTGTTGAAGCTCTGCAGAATATGGAGCCCCACGTCGCCGTTGACGCTGAGAGCCAAAGGACCGCCGGTAATCGACGCTGTCCCGCGCGCCTGCACGTCCATGCCGGACCCTTGCAGATGCACATTCTGAAGCTGGACCACGCCATGATCGAGCGCCGCGGTGAGCGGCCCCTGATTCGCAATCTCGACCGGACGCGGCTGCCCCGGCTCACCTTTCGCAGTGACGTTGACGCGCGTGAGCTGAACGTTGCCGCGAAGCTGATCCACATGTTCGATCGGCCCGCTCACGTTCACCTGACCGTCGAGAGCAGCTTCGATGCGATTCGGTTCCGCAAGCGTCACGCCCGCAAGCCTCGCGATCCGCGTGTAGAGCGCATTCTGAACCGTGAGCTGCGCATTGACCGGATATCCGGCCGTGAGATCGAGGCTGCCCTGCCCGTGAATCTTCGAATCGGCCAGGTTCGAATCGAGCGCAAACTGAACGCGGCTGGCGGAAGCCATACTAGCGGTGAGCTTGAGATCGCCAAAGGTTTCACCCTGCGCTTGTACGCCGCTCGCGGCGAGATTCAGATTGAGATCGTGAAGCTGAAGCCGCTCACCAGTTGCCACAATCGCCCCGCTTCCCTTCGCTTCCAGTTGCACCGCTCCCGCAAGCCCGGGACGCCGCGTCTGGATATTGTGAATACGCGCCAGATCGAGCCGGCTGCTGTTGATTTGGAATGTCGCGTTGCCGCTCTGCAGATTCCCCGCTGGATGGTCGTACCGCGCCGTCATCTCGATATTGGCGCCGGCCGCGGAAATCTGCAGTTGCTGAAGATCGATCCGGTCCGGCAAATATGCCCCCTGCAGACGAACGCGATCGACTGGTTCGTCGTAGA
The DNA here is from genome assembly GCA_036500405.1 of Bryobacteraceae bacterium. Taxonomy (GTDB): domain Bacteria; phylum Acidobacteriota; class Terriglobia; order Bryobacterales; family Bryobacteraceae; genus BOG-234. The sequence goes on along the minus strand of DASYCD010000471.1, from coordinate 6,639 downwards.
GGACCGCGCGAGTCAATTCCAGATTCGCAGTGCCTTGCGGGTTGCTCAGCGCGCCGGTGACATGCGCAGATCCGGAAAGCGTTCCCTTCGCGGGGATGTCGGTCTTTTCCGCTGCCACCAGAAGTTTCGTCACCGGCATATCCGTAAGAGTCGCGTCGGCCGTCGTCGGATAGTCCTGCACGAGTCGCGTCTCGCCCGTCACACCAATTCGCGATGAACCGGACACCAGATTGACCTTGTAACTCGCAGTGTTGCCCGAAGTTCGCAGGTTCAGATCCAGATTGCCGTAGTCTTCGTTGCCGATTTTCAGACCGCGTCCGGTCACGTCTCCCGTCACAGAAGAAAGCAGGAACGGCGTCGCGGGCTGGGCCTGCAGATTCCCGGTCGCTTCCAGATTCCCCTGCAGATTTCCCGTCGCATTGCGCGGCAGCGGGACGGGGAACTTCGCCAGGTCGAGCTGCGTCGTCGTGAGCTTCGCATGCACCTGCCCGGTGCTGAAGCTGTCGGCCGGATGATTGAATTCGCCTGTGACATTCACACGCCCGGCCCCACCCTGAATCCACGCGGCCGGAATCGTCACCACGCGGTCGTTCAGATCCGCTTCGAGATGGGCCTGGTCGAAGGGCCGATTCTGAATGCTGCCCTTCCCCGCATCGAGCCGCACCGTCCCCAGAGGATTGCCCGCAGTGCCCGTTACGTGCGCTTCCACGGTGACCGGACCCGAGTAGCCGCCGTCCTTCTGCCCGGCAAGCGCGGCGAGATCCGCCAGGTCCGCGGGATTGATGGTGAGGTCCGCCCGTACCGGCGCGCTCGAAGGCAGCTTCCAGTCGGCAAGCGCCGTCGATCCCGAAAATTGCGCATGCATCCCGGTCCCACTCCCGGCGCGCGCGATAACACCATTCGAAACTGCGGCGCGCGAAGCCGATGCAGTAAGATCGGCCGCGACGGAATCGAACTGGCGACCCTGCACCGCGATGTTAGTGGCTCCCAGATGGCCGGAAAGCTGAGGCGCCTTCAGACCGCCGGTTGCATCGCCATCGAACGTCACCGTCCCCTGGTTCAGCGTCACCGTGTCACGCGAGACCGTAGTCGCAGCCAGCACGTCATTGAGGTCGCTCGATTTCAGCGCGAGATGAAGACTCTTCATCAGATCGCCATCCAGATTGAGCCGCGTATGAGGCAGCGCAAGAAACGAGTTCTGAATCCGAACATTATTAGCCGATGCCGAATAGCTCGCATTCACCTGCCCGGAAACCGGAATTCCAGTCTTGCCCGGAGCGATCGTCAGATGCGCCTGTGCGGTCAGGCTCTGCGTGGATTTGAGATCGCCGGCGACATTCACCGCGCCGCTTACCGCGCCTTCGTAAGGCAGCTTTGTCCCCACGGTGGCGAGCGTATGCTGGATATCAAATCCACGCAGCCGGCCGTCCACCTTATAAGTACGCAATTCGTGCAGCCCCACATCGCCTTCAAAACTGCCGCCGAACGCCCGCAAGACAAGGTGCTGCAATTCAATGTCGTTCTGATCCACGCGCACGCCGGAAGTCAGATTCACACCACGAACAGCCGTGGTCCCCTGCGTGACGTTGATTCTGTCGCCGCGCAGGTCACCCGCGAACGAGTAACTATTCGCGGAACCCCATTTCGCATCGCCATTCAGCGTGAGACTTCCGTCCACCTTCGTCGGAACCTGGAACAATCGCGCCAGTTGCCCCAACGCGAGCTTCGAACGCACATTCATCGCTCCCGACCCGTTCGGATCCCGCAGCGCGCCCGACGCCTCAATCGACGAATCGCCAATCGTCGTCCGCAGATTCCGCACATGGATCGAATCGTTCGACGCCGTCACATCCGCCACAAGCTGTATATAGCGCGGAAGATCGCGATCCGTCGAGATATCGATGCCGCCGCCGTAACGCAGATCCATCGTCCCGATCGTCCCGTTCAGTTTCGCGTCAATCTGCGGATGCCGAATATTCGTAACCGAACCATCCACCGATAGCACCGACGCCGCCGTCGATATCGTGGCGCGATGCAGTTCGATCTTGTCGCTTCCGATTGTGACCGGCAGCTTCACATCCACCCGAACAGGAGTCCGCCGTCCCGCCATCACATAGACCGGCGCGAACGAAACCTGTCCCCCATAAGTGGAAGCCAGCAGGTTGTAATCGAGCTTCGCTTTGAGGTCATCGGCTTTGGCGTTCAACGGAATCGTCGATTGCTCCAGCGCCAGCGCCCCTTCATTGATCTCGAAGTGGCCGATCGCCAGATCCACCACCGGCTTCAATGGCTTATCGCTCGGCGGCGACGAATTCCGCGGCGCCGGAATATTGCTGCGTCCATCCGCCAGCGTCATCACATGCACGCGCGGGCGGTTCACAATGACGCTCGATACATTGACGATCTGATTCAGCCGCGTAAACAGCCGAATATTCACCACGACATTCCCAACCTGCACGAACGGCGCGGCGTCAGCCGGCTCCAGACCATGAATCGTCAGGTTGTCGACTACCGCTTCCAGATGCGATTCGTTGAACCGGAAGGCGCCGATTTCCGTCCGCCCCCCAGTGCCATCCTCGATTGCGGCGATGATCTTCTCTCGAACGAAATTCCCAAACCAATCGGTATGCACCACAATCGAAGCAGCCACGGCAACCAGAACGACAAACGCCGCCAACCCAATCGCCACGTTCCGCGCGATCCGCCCCCCGCGGCTCATTTGAAAACCTCCTGCTTGAACGTAACCCGGTCGTCCTGCCGCTTCTCCGCCAGCCATGCGTCGAACTGTTTATCGACCTGCGCCGACGCCAGCTGCTCGCGAATCTTCGGCTCGAGCGTATCGAAGCTCGAATCCTTCGGATTCTGTTTCTTCAACTCATCCAGATGCTGGTCGTAATACGTCTTCACCGCATCGTCCGTAATCAGCACAGCGGGACGAAACCGCTCTTCGATAAATCGAAGCACGGTGAGTTGCCACCGCATGGCTTCGGTCACCTGATCCTGAGTCACTCCGTACTTCGTCAAGTCCTCGCGAAGCCGCGGCTCCGAACCGCCGAACCGGTCGCGACGAAAATTGTTCAGCAGACCGGCGGCTTCTTCATCGCTGGCGCGTTCGTAATCTCCCGTTGCAATCTCGTCGCGAATCACGCTCTGGTCCACCAGCCGCTCCGCGGACTTACAGCGCGCAGCCGGACTCGTATCCACCGCCGCGCGGTTGAGGAACGCAGTCACGCGAATGTCCCGCTCAATATCGCTGAGCTTGATCGCGCGCTTCCCCACAACCACCGCCACACGATCCAGAACCACCGCGCCCGGAAGCAACGAAGCCAGCAGCATCGAAATGAGAATCGCGCGCCGCATATCAGAACGTCTGCCCAATCGAGAAAAAGAACTGAATGCGGCCGGTCGTTTGCCGCGTCACCTGACAGAAGCTCTTCCCTGCAGTCGCCGGATCGTTGGGATCGCACTGCAACAATTGCTGCGGCGTCCCATCAAACCCGTTGAACGAAGGCGGATTCAGCGTGTACGCCACATCGACGCGCACCGGCCCAACCGGCGTTCGATACCGCAAGCCGATGCCTGCCGCATGCACCGTATAGTCGAAATCCTGCAGACCGTGCTGACGATAGCGAAGCGATAGATCGCTCAGCGACGAAAAAACATTCCCCATGTCATGAAACAGAACACCCTGAATGTTCTCCCCAATCAACGGGAAGCGCAGCTCAATGTTATTCGTGAACAGCGCATTTCCGCCCAGCGGAAAGCCGGTCGCCTGCGACGAAGGTCCACCGGGAAATAACGGAGCCCCCGTATCGCGCGGACCCGCCTCATTGAAAGCGAATGCGCGCAGCGAATCTGCCCCGCCCGCAAAGAAACGCTCCGGCAGCGGAACGGACTGCTGTTCGCTCAGCCCTTTCGGCGGCGAAAACGGCTGAATCAGACCGAATTCCGTCTGGCGCGCCAAAACAATGCTTTTCGTCAGCGCGTAATAGGTCGCATTCCGTAACAACACGGCGCCGAAGCTGCGCTGCGAACCGAACCACCGCGCCGCCAGCCGGACATCCGCGCTGTTAAGACTCCCGCGGTGCGGATTGGCCGGGTTGTCCCGGTGATCGCGAACTACATTCGCCGAGAGAATGCCAAGCTTGACAGGCTGCAGCAACTGCGGGATCAGCAGCACCGGAATCACGATCTGGCTCGCGCTCACCCGGCGGTACGAATAGCGGAACATGCCGGTGGTCGCTTTACTGAATTTCTGTGAGACCTGGACAGAGGCTTCCTCCCGCTTCGATGCGAACGTCCGCACATCCCGCTGATCCTGATAAACCAGCGAATACGTAATATTCCTGCCGTCCAGACCGAAAAACCGCGGCTCTTCGTAACTCACCGAGCCGGTTTTGTCGATCGACGAGTAAACAACATGCGCCGACGCTGTGTGTCCCCGTCCCCACAGATTGATACGGCTGACGCTGAACGAAGCTTCCGGACTGAAGCCCGTCGAACCCGCCGGCGAGCCGAGGCTCTGCGTGCTCGGCTTCCCGAACCGCGCCACCTGCGCGCCGATGCCCGCGCTCACCGTATACCGGTTGGCCTCTTCAAAATCGTAGAGCACATACTTGTGCTGGGCTTCGCCATCCGGATTCTCTATAGCAGTATCCACGCGCGCGAAAATCCCCAGATCGTACAGCCGCTTTTGCGTCTCCGTTTGCTCCACGGGAGAAAGAGGATCGCCCGGCCGGGCAGTGATGGCTTTCTCCACCAGACCGGGACGCGTCGTCGTCAGGCCATGCGTCAGAATCCCCCGCACAAACTGCGGCGCGCCCTCCAGAATCGAGTAGGTGATTTCCACATGGTGAGGCGTGTCGCTCTCGCGCCATTGCGCGCGGAAGGTCGCGGTAGGATAGCCGTGCGAATAGTACCAGGTCAGCACGGAGCTTCGATCCGCCGCCATCGAAACATCCGAAAACGGCTGCCCCGGAACTGAGGTCGTTAATGCCAGCACCTCGCTGCGATTCCGCAGGAGCGGACCCTCCACGGTCAGTCCGTCGACCATCCACTGCGGACCTTCCGTGATGTTCATCGTCACGGCGACATCGCCCTGATGCCCCTGATAGTTGCGATCCACCTGCGTGACCACCTGCACGTCGCGAAACCCATTGGCCTGGTAGAGGTCTGTGATGCTGGCTTCGTCGCGGCGCCGGAACGCGTCGCTGTAGCGCCCCCGCCGCAAGTTGAAAGCCTTCGGCGCGATGAACATGCGCTCGCGAATCGTTTCCGTATCGAAATACTTGTTGCCCTGGATATCGAGACGCACCAGCCGGTATCGCTGGCCTTTCGAAATCACATACTGAATCGTTTCCAGATCGTTCACCGGCGGCTGCACGCGAAAATCGACATCGGCGTCGTAATAACCCTGGCTCTGCAGATAATCGTGAAGATTGCGGCGCCCTTCCACCAAAAGATCGGTATCGACGGCGCGCTCCGAAAACACCGGCACATAGCGCTTCAGCACACTATTCGAAATTTTGGATTCGACCGCCTCTACTTTCACCTTCGGCCCCGCCGTGATGCTCAGATGGGGAGTCGCTTTGTGGTGTTCTGCGTCATAATCGGTACTCTGCAGTTCCACGTGAGAGAGCAGACGGTCGTCCTTCTGGTAGCGCGCTTGCACGCCCGCCACACCCGACCGTGTGCGCTCGCTGGTGACGTGCTTCCACCAGTGAATCAGCGGATAGCGCCATCCGGTCGCCTTGAGCACCGTATCGTCCGAAAGAGGACCGGCGCCTTCAATGACCGGCATCCCGTACTTCGACCGGTTCCCCGGTTTCACCTGAAAAGTAACGAAGACCTGCTGGACATCCGTATCGGCGCCCGTGGGTGGGCGCTCAATCTTCGGTTCCACAGTCGCTTCGAACAGTCCGTTCGAGCGAAACAGCCGGGTCATGCGGTCCACGCTGCCCTTCAGATCCTCATCGCGGAAGGGAGTTCCCAGCACCAGTTGGCTTCCGCTTTCGAGTTCCGCGCGATTAGGGGGATTGTTAAACTTTCCGTCCACCGTGGACCCGCCGACATACAACTGCGGCGTCAGCACGAAGTGAACAGTGACGCCTCCGGCGGGCGCCTTTTCCGCTTCCACAACAATGTCGGCAAAGCGGCCGGTCGCGAACATCGCGTCAATCGTGTCGCCCACATCGAGCGCGTGCAGCGTGTCGCCTTTTTGCAGAAGCTGAACGACGGCGAGATCCGCCGGATCCAGAATCGGCGCGGGCGAGTACTGGATATCGGCAATCTTCTGCCCTTCAAACTGCGCAATCTGCGCGGAAGAATTCGCCGCACAGGCCAAAGCGAGAATTGCCAGCCCAACACCCTTCTTTGGCCCCATTGCGACTCAAGAGGAATGCATCTGCCGGGCCAGTGTGCGGTTGCTGACTATGAACAGCTATTGGAAGAGGCTCAGCTGGCCCGGATGAGATCTCAGTGCGAAACTTGCTGGCGAGTGACCTTCTACGTCACGGTGCACTGGCCAACGAATGAGCCTGAAACTCACAGAGGACGAATTTCGCGCGGAACACGCCTCCCGTCGCGGTCTCGTTCCTGTCGAACTGGATTCAACCCAACATACCGCCTCCTGGCTGGACC
>DASYCD010000470.1:0-2555 GCA_036500405.1 Bryobacteraceae bacterium | reverse complement strand
GCGGCGGCCTTCTTCTTCGGGGCAGCTTTCTTTTTGGTTGCCATCGTGTATTCTCCTAATCGAAATTCGCGACTTCGAAAAATCGCGTGCGTGATTCATATATAGAGTTACTGGAGAAAAAAGTCAAGCAAAAAATGCGCGGCCCCCTCCTCGCCGCAATCATCGGTCCATCCGATCGCCGCTCGGATTCGTACGTGAAGTCATGGAGCCTGTCGGCAATTCGCGATATGCTCGTCGAAGCTTCATGATTTTTCCAGGACTCATTCTCGCGCTCGAACTCAGCGGGCAGCACGATGAAGAACTCGCGCGCCGTCTGCAACGCCGAGAACCGGACGCCATGAAGGATCTTTACGATCGCTTTGGAAAGCTGGCGTATTCCGTCGTTCTCGCCATCGTTCGCGACGCTTCCACCGCCGAGGATCTGGTCCAGGAGACGTTCCTGCGCGTGTGGAACCGCATCCACGCCTTCGAGCCAGGGCGCGGCGCGCTCGGTCCCTGGCTCCTCGCGATTGCCCGCAACCGCGCGATCGATCACGTCCGCTCCTCTTCTTCAAAGATGGATCGCAACGCGTTCGAGCTCGACGTCCGCGAGCATCCCTCCCTCTTCGTCGACATGCAGCGCGAAGTGGAGAACACCGATCACGCCCGCATCATCCGCGCGGCAATCAGGAAACTGAACCCCAACCAGCAGAAGGTGATCGAACTCGCTTATTACGAGGGACTCTCCCAAACGGAAATGGCGGAACGCATGGGTCAACCCCTCGGCACCATCAAAACGTGGATACGCGGTGCGCTGGGACTGCTGCGCGAAGAACTCGGACAGGCGGTGGCGGCGTGACCTGCGAAGAACTCCGCGGCGAATATGGCGCCTGGGCGCTCGGCATCGCCGATGAGCCGGAACAATCCGAGATCGCCGCCCATCTCGCGCGCGAGTGTCCGGTCTGCACGGCCGGAATCCGCAGCGCGATGGTCACCGCGGCCGCCATGTCGGGCGCTGTAGCGGAAAGCAATCCGCCGAAGCGATTACGCCGCCGCATCGTCTCCATGGTGGAGCGCGAGCCGAAACGCGGCTTCGCGTGGCTGCCGTGGGCAGTATCCGCCGCACTCGCCATCGCGCTCGTCTCCGTCGCGATCCCCGGACGCCGGGACACTCAGGCAATCCTCGCGCAGCAACGCGACATGACGAAGCTGAACCAGGCGCTCTCCATCCTGAACGATCCCGCCGCTCGCGACGTCACCTTCGGGGATCCGGCCGCGCGCGGACGCGTCTTCGTCAGTCCCGGCGGCGTCGTCTTGATCGCGGGCCATCTCCCGAAGATCCAGGACAATCAGACATTCGAACTGTGGATTCTCCCAGGCTCGGGCGATCCCAAACCCGCTGGCACCTTCCGCGGCGAGACTATTTCGAATTCCTCAAGCGCGGTTTACGTCTACCAGGGTTCAACGGCGAACGCCGCCGCCGTCGCGGTCACCGTGGAGCCCGAAGGCGGATCGCCTCGCCCCACCACGACACCCTTTATCGTTTCCAAACTCTGAAGCGTGTGCCACGATGGTTTCGTGGACCCACTCGATCTCAGAGAAAAAGGCGGCGTGCGCAATGGCGTGCCGCAGACTTCGGACCGCCGCCTCTTCATGCAGTTCCTCGGCTTCGGCGGAGCGGGCAGCAGCGGCGCCGGCATCACCGAACTGATCGGCGCGCTCGAAGCAAGCAATCTCAGCGCCGTCCTTTATGAAGATATGAACGATCCGAACGGCGTCGGCCTCCTCACCTGGAGCGATGACCCGGGCTTCTTCATCTCTTCCGTGCGCCCCTTGTTCCAGCGCGGCGCCGGTCCGTTCGGCGCCCTGACGTTCAAACCGGAATACACGATGATCGGCCGAACCTACGCGCTCGGCCATGAACCCAATCTCGAAGACTGGCTGCTGCAGCAGGCGCCGAAGCGCGTCACGGATCCCGCATGGCCCTGGGCGGTCTGGTATCCGCTGCGTCGTAAGGGCGAGTTCAACGCGCTCTCTCCGGAGGATCAGACGGCCGTGCTGCGCGAGCACGGCAAGATCGGGCACGGCTTCGGCGATTCGGGCCTGGCGCTCGACGTGCGACTCGCCTCCTTCGGCCTGGATAAGAACGATAACGATTTCGTGATCGGCCTGATCGGCAAAGAGTTGTTCCCACTTTCCGCCTGCGTGCAGGCGATGCGCAAAACGCGGCAGACCGCCACCCTGATGGCAAACATGGGCCCCTTCTTTGTGGGCAAGGCGGTCTGGCAGAAGCGATAGAATAGGCGGCGATGAAATATTCGCCGCTTCCTTTTCTTATTACCGGCGCCGCGATCGCGGGCTTGCTTACGTTTACCGCGCTCGCGCAGAATCCTGGCGGCCGCGGAGGTTCCGGCCGTGGCGCCGCCGGCGCCAATGATCTCGGCTACACCGATACGCCCCTCGTCCCTGGCCAGAAGTGGCACGTACACGATCCCGCACGCCCGCATCCGCCCAAAGTCACGCCGGGCGAAAACACGAACTGGGATGCCCCGTCAGACGCCATCATCCTCTTCGAT
>DASYCD010000469.1:0-7979 GCA_036500405.1 Bryobacteraceae bacterium | reverse complement strand
TCGGGGGCCTGCGTGGAGAGGCGGCCTTGCCAGAGAAGGTCGGTATCGGGCGAGAGGCCTTCTACCAGTACCGGCAATTCGCGGCCTTTCATCAGGCGGTTCTTCGCTCGGGATATTTTGCGCTGGATCGACATCAGCTTGCGCTTGCGATTTTGGATGTCGCGGGCGCTGACTTTGCCGTCGAGCTCGTAGCTGCGGCTGGAATCTTCGTCGGAATACGAGAAGACGCCGAGGCGGTCAAACTGAGCGGCTTCCACGAACTGGCAGAGCTCTTCGAATTCGGCGTCGGTTTCGCCGGGAAAGCCGGCGATGAAGCTGGTGCGGATGACGACGCCGGGAATCGTGCGCCGCACTTTTTCGAGCAGCTTCAGGAAAATGTCGCCCGAGGCGCCGCGTTTCATACGCTTCAAAGCGGAGGCGCTGGCGTGCTGGAGCGGCATGTCGATGTACTTGACGAGCGATTCGTGTTCGGCGATGGTGTCGAGCAGCTTTTGGGTGACGCGGTTCGGATAGGCGTAGAGAAAACGAACCCATTTGGGTTGCGGGGTTTCGATCTGAGCGAGACGCGCGAGGAGTACGGCGAGGCCGTCTTTAAGGCCGAAATCTTCGCCGTAGCAGGTAGTGTCCTGGCCAATCAGATTGATTTCGCGGACGCCCTGCGAGAACAGGCGCGTGGCTTCCGAAATGACGGATTCAAAGCGCCGGCTGCGGAATTTGCCGCGGTACTGCGGGATGACGCAGAAGGTACAGGGATGGTCGCAGCCTTCGGCGATTTTGATGTAGGCGAAGTGGCGCGGGGTGGCGAGAACGCGCGGGGTGAGGTCGTGATAGAGATAGAGGCCGTTTTCGGCGGGCGCGCGTTCTTCGATGCCTTCGCAGACCTGGACGATGCGGTCGACTTCGTTGGTCCCGATGATGGCATCGACTTCGGGCATGTCCTTGCGGATATCGCCGCGATAGCGTTCCACCAGGCAGCCGGCGACAACCAGCCGTTTTGCCCGGCCGATGCGCTTGTATTCGGCCATTTCGAGGATGGTGTCGATCGATTCCTGCTTGGCGGGGTCGATGAAGCTGCACGTGTTGACGACGAGGACGTCCGCCTGGTCGGCATGCGGCGTCAATTCATGACCATGGGCGGACAACTGGCCCATCATGACTTCGCTGTCGACAAGATTTTTGGGACAACCGAGGCTTACAAAACCGACTTTCAAAAAGGGGAACCTGATTTAATTTTAGCAGGGGGATAACCCGGAATTGCGCTTCGGGGGCAGCCGCGAGGTGTTCGGGGCGCCGCTGAATGTGGGAGAGTGAGATAGATGAAGACGAAAGCCGAAATTCCGGACGTGCCTTCGGGTCGCCCGTGGGTGGAATGCGCGGGCGAACTGGCGCATCTTCACGACGAGACGGTCCGTATTCAAGCTCTGATTGACGAGGAATTCGGGCAGATCGAGCCTGAGGATTAGCGAATGCCCTCTCCTCAGACGAAAACCGGAGAATTGGCGGTTTGCGTTTTCAATGATGGCTACGTGGCGGCGCTGGAGGTACGGAGGCATTATTCCGTCCTGCAGGATTCAGAGGCGGAAGCAAATGGCCTGATCCGCGTCATTGACGAATCGGGCGACGATTACGTTTACCCGACGCGGCTATTTCAGCCGCTTAAGACCACTCGACAACGGCTTTAACAATCCCGGCCTCCCGGTGCAGCCATTTCGGGAAGCGCTCCTGCATCTTGGTCCGCGGCGCGCATTCCATCGGCCACGCCGAGACGTTCACTTCACCCGATTCCATCAGATCCAGAACCCGGTGGTGTTCGGCAGGCGTGCTGTTGCGGCTGGCGAGGATCGTCGCTTCACGGCGATGCAGATCCGGATCAAACAGCGACACGTGGTCGTTAATCAGCCCCACGAAAATCATTTTGCCGCCCTGTTCCAGGAGCTGGATGGACTGCTCCATGGACCCGCGATCGCCGGTGCAATCGAATACCAGCATGGAGGGGGTTTCCTGGCGGGCCTCCGCCTGCGACGGGTAGTACCGGCTCAGGCCATGATGCTTAGCCGCGAAATCGAGGCGCTCCGGCATTTTTTCCACGACACCGATATCCGCCCCTGCCAGTTTGAGGAATTCAATCACCGAGAGCCCGATCGGACCGGCGCCAACCACGATCGCACGGTCGCCGGCCACCGCCGCCGAGCGTCCCACCGCGTGAATCCCGACGCCCAGCGTTTCCACGAGCGGCAGCTGCACCGGCGGCAGCTTCATGCACTTGTAGATCTGCTTCGCCGGCAGCAGGATGCGATCGCGCATCCCGCCATCGGTATGAACGCCGATCACGCACATCTTCGCGCAGCAATTCGAGCGGCCGCGCGAACACGCCGCGCATACGCCGCACGTCATGTACGGATTCACGGCACAGCGGTCGCCAGGGGCCAATCCCTCCACGCCATCACCCGTCTCCAGAACTTCTACAGCCAGCTCATGTCCCAGCACCCGCGGATAAGTGAAGAACGGCTGCGAGCCTTCAAACGCGTGAAGATCGGTACCGCAAACCCCGACCATCAGGACCCGGACGAGAACCTCGCCGGGGCCGGGTTTTTCAGGCAAAGCGGTACTGGAGCCCGCGAAATGACCGGGCTGTTCGAGTGTGACTGTATTCATGTTTCCTTACCGGCTTTTATTACTGGGCTGCTGCCGGACCGCGTCCGCCGCCACGTCCACTGCCGCCACGTCCGCCACGCGCCGGGCGGGCAGGCGGCACGTAGTTCATCAGTTCGTCAACCGGCCTGTTCGCGGCCCATGAGATTCCGCGCAGCAGTAAATTCTTAACGGCGGGATTTTCGAAATTGGCGTATGTGTGCCCTTCCATGTACACAAAAGCGTGCGCGGGCTGACCGCCCGCGAGCGTGTGCTCATACGTCCAGATCTGCGGCACAACTTCTCCGACGTGGCCAGTACCCTGGCGCGCGCTGGGAGTATCCGCCGTCTTCGTGGTAGCCAGAACGTGAATCGGATTTTTCGCCCATGTCATCAGGTAGAACGACTCATCATCGGGCAGCGTCAGTTCGGCAGGAAAGTCCTTCATAAGCGGACTCGCTTTGTCCACAACCGTCAGCGGAATGGGGGCATCCAGCGTGAAATTTGTCTGGCCGTGCTTCTTGCCGCCGCCGAACATAACGTTGGCTATCCACTCGGGATCGGGACCACACAGCGAATCGTGCAGACTGACAAGACCACCGCCACGTTTCACATAGGCTTCAATTTCCGCCTTCTGTGCGTCCGTCATACCGATGGTCACATCGCCTTTGTAGAGCACGATAACGTCGGTGTGCTCGAGCTCCTCGGGCAGTGGAAAATGCAGTCCGCCATCGACGATCGCGCCCTTCTCAGTCAGGATCTTGCTCCAGTCGGCTACGAACTGGGGATAATCATGCTGGCCGGGGCCATGGGTTTTCAGGCCGCCCCAGAGGTAGATGTGCATACCTTTGGGATTTACCGGCCGGTTGCCTCCGCCGCCGGGCTCGGCAGGCGCCTGCGCCCAAACGAACATCCCTGTAAAAAGCGCCAGCCCAGCGGCGGCCATGCCATAGCTTCTGCGATTCATGTTAAGAACCTCCACACCAAAAAGTGCTTTTGAAATAGTATCAACCCCTGTCGATTGGCTGAACCTCCCCGGCGATTGTTTCGGTTCGGTTACCCTGTGAAGTGACATGAATCTATTCCCGCGTGACGAGAAATTCTTCGAGTTGCTCGAACAGCAGTCCAATCTGGTGCACGATGCTGCGAGGGCTCTGCGTGAAGGAGTGGAGGCCAGCCCCGCCGCTATGGCCCTCAATGCGGGCGTGATCAAACGCATGGAACACGAAGCCGACGAAATCACGCACCAGATTCACACCCGGCTTCACGCAACTTTCGTCACGCCGATCGACCCCGAAGACCTGCACTCACTAACCACCGCGCTGGACGATGTCATCGATGCGATCGAAGATAGCTCATTTCGCCTGACGGCGTACCATATCAATCCGATCCCCAAGGGGGTGCTGGAATTTGCCCAGATCATCCACGCGAGTTGTATGCGGATTCAGGTCGCCATTCAGAAACTGCGCGTCGGCAAAGCCGTGCAGGAGGAATGCATTGAAATCAACCGCCTGGAAAACGCGGCGGACGAACTGGTACGCCGCCTGGTGACGGATCTTTTTGAATCCGGAATGGACGCGATCTCCGTAATCAAGCACAAGGAGATCTACGAATTCCTGGAATCAACCACGGACCGGTGCGAGGACGTTGCCGACGTGCTGCAAACCGTTTCCGTGAAGAATAGCTAAGACCGCACAACATGCATATCCCGATGCTGGTTGTGGTGACGGTGCTCGTCGCCCTGTTTTTCGATTTCATCAACGGATTCCACGATTCCGCCAATTCGATCGCGACGGTTGTCGCAACGCGGGTGCTGCGACCTTTTCACGCCGTGATCTGGGCGGCGGCATTCAACTTTCTCGCCGCTATTTTGCTCGGGACCGGCGTTGCATCGAGCATCAGCAGCGGCTATGTGGACCCGCGTATTGTTACGCCGGAGCTGGTTTTGGCCGGATTGCTGGGCGCGATTACCTGGAACCTGATCACGTGGTGGCTTGGGCTGCCTTCCAGCTCATCGCACGCGCTGATCGGCGGGTATGCCGGGGCCGCGATTGCGAAGGACGGACTGGAGGGGCTGGTGCAGGGCAAGTGGGGCACCACGATCGCATTTATCGCGCTTTCCCCGATGATCGGCATGGCGCTTTCGTACCTGCTCATGCTGGCGGTGCACTGGACATTCCGCCACACGCCGCCGGCCCGCGCGGATAAGGCCTTCCGCCGCGTGCAGCTCTTTTCGTCCGCGCTGTTCAGTTGCGCACACGGCACGAATGACGGGCAGAAAACAATGGGCATCATCACGGCGCTTCTGATAGCCGCGGACCTTCAGAAGGGGGACCACATCCAAACCTGGGTGATCGTGTCCGCCAGCGTTGCGATTGCGCTGGGCACGATGAGCGGCGGATGGCGCATTGTCAAGACCATGGGGTCTGGCCTGACGCGTCTGAATTCCCGAGGGGCAGTGTGCGCGGAAGCGGGCGCGGCAATCTCGATTTTCTTCCCCACCGCCCTCGGACTGCCCGTTTCCACGACCCATGCCATCGCCGGGGCGATCGCGGGCGTAGGATCGTCGCATCGGCGCAAAGCCGTCCGCTGGGGCAAGGCGCGCGAAATTGTGGGCGCGTGGGTTCTGACGATTCCATGCGCGGCGTTCGTGGCGGCTATTTGCTATGTAATCGTCCGATTCTTTGCTCCTGAGGCGTAGGCGGGCGCCGCCCGGTATCCTGAAGAAGATCTCATGACGGCCGCTCCCATCGAACTGGCTTCACCGGAACAGATCGCGAAATATGAGCCGGTGATCGGGCTGGAGGTGCACTGCCAGCTCGGCACCCGCACCAAGATTTTCTGCGGCTGCGCGCTCGGGTTTGGCGCGCCGCCGAATACGAACATTTGTCCGGTGTGTCTGGCGCTGCCGGGCGCTTTGCCTGTTCTGAGCCGTCAGGCGGTGGAACTGGCGCTGCGCGGCGCCTTCGCGCTGAACTGCGCCATCAATCCCGTTTCGCGCTTCGCCCGCAAGAATTATTTCTATCCGGATTCGCCGAAGGGCTATCAGATTTCGCAGTTCGATCAGCCGCTCGCCGAGCATGGCCGTGTGGACATTGTGGTGGATGGCGCTGCGAAGACGATCGGCGTCACCCGTATTCACATGGAGGATGACGCCGGTAAGAGCCAGCACGAGGGTTTTCGGGATTCCAGCCGCTACACCTATGTGGATCTCAACCGCAGCGGTACGCCCCTGATCGAGATTGTGAGCGAGCCGGATCTGCGCTCGGCCGATGAGGCCGTGGCGTATTTTGGCGAGATCAAGCAGGCGCTCCAGTTCTGTGGCGTTTCGACCTGCGACATGGAAAAGGGCCATCTGCGCGCGGATGCGAATGTTTCCGTGCGGCTGAAGGGGGCGGAGAAATTCGGGATTCGCGCCGAGGTCAAGAACCTGAATTCGTTCCGTTTTCTGAAGCAGGCGATCGAGTTCGAGATCGCACGCCAGGTGGCGATTGCGGAATCGGGCGGACGAATGTTTCAGGAGACGCGGCTTTTCGATCCCGAAAGCGGCGAAACGGCGGGGATGCGCAGCAAGGAAGACGCGCATGATTACCGCTATTTCCCCGAGCCGGATCTGGCGCCGCTGCGGATCAGCGAGAAGTGGCTGGCGGACGTGCGGTCCGCTATGCCGGAGTTGCCATCGGCCAAGCGGAAGCGGTTCATCGAATCCTACGGGCTCAGCGAATACGACGCCGACGTGCTGACGCAGTCACGCGCGACGGGCGAATATTACGACGAGGTGGTTTCCGTTTCGAAGGACGCCAAAGCAGCCGCGAACTGGGTGATGGGCGATCTGGCGGCGCTGCTGAAGGGCGCGGGGAAGGCGATCGACGAATCGCCGGTGAGCGCGGCGAATCTGGGCGAGTTGCTGAAGCTGATTGCGGGCGGCGAACTTTCCGGCAAGCTGGGTAAGGATGTCCTGGCGAAGATGTTCGAATCGGGCGACACCGCTGCGGCCATCATGGAGCGCGACGGTCTGCGGCAGATCAGCGATTCGGGCGCGCTCGGCAAGATTGTGGACGAAGTGATTGCCGCCAATCCGAAGCAGGTGGAGCAGTATCGTTCGGGCAAGACGACGGTGATCGGATTCCTGGTGGGGCAGGTTATGAAGCAGTCGCGCGGGCAGGCGAATCCGGCGGCTGTGAACGATCTGCTGAAATCCAAACTTTCCTAAAGGAGCACAGCTATGTTGCAAGAAGGCGATAAGGCCCCGGTTTTCAAGGTTCTGACCGATTCCGGCGAGGAGTTCGATCTCGCGAAGCATCAGAACGAGCGGATCGTTCTCTATTTCTATCCGCGCGCGGACACGCCGGGCTGCACCATCGAGTCGTGCGAATTCCGCGATACCGCGAAGAAGTTCACGAAGAAGGGCGTGACGATTCTGGGAATCTCGCCCGACACCACCAAGGACCAGCTGAAGTTCAAGGAGAAATTTGACCTCAACTTCACGCTCCTGGCCGACGCGGACAAGACCATCGCCAACCTCTACGGGGTGATGAAGGAAAAGAACATGTACGGCAAGAAGGTGATGGGCGTCGCGCGGACCACGTTCGTGATCGACAACGGCAAAATCGTGAAGATTTTTAATGGCGTGAAGCCGGAAGGCCACGCCGAAGAAGTGCTGGCGACGCTGTAGGCTCTACCAGATCCTGGCTGGAGATGCGCGATCAAATCACGGACCAATCCTTTAGCCACGCAGATTCCATTTCGGCCACCAATGCCTTGCTGGCCTGCTCAGGATCGACATCGAAGACGAGAGTAGGCTGAGCCGCCAAATCGTCCAGCTTAGTAGTCTGGGTGCGCTCTGGGGTCACTGGAAACAAGTGCGCTACTTAGGGGCGATCGTCGTCTCAGCCTCGGCTGAGGCCTTCGACGCGGTGGGTTCTGAGATCGCCTGCGAATATTTGGTCTCTGTGCTCGAGCTCAGGGCCGGTGATTGCGGATCATTGCGCTGCGCCGCGGTGCCCGGATAGCCGGTTTCGGAGACTCCCGTTTGGGTCTGGTGCATGCTGCCAGCTGGCCCGTGCGTGCTCGTTCCGCATCCCACCAAATAGAGCCCGGCAAGCAGGGCGGTCGCCAATCCCAGTTTTTGCATCCTTTTCATGATCTCCAAACACAAGTGTAGTTTGCAATCTCGGAACATAAACACAATTTATGGTTACAAAGCCCTTGACCGGTACTAGATCTTGGGGCATCATTGCTACTGTCACGGTTGAGCGCGATTGTCCGATGACTCACGCCAGCCTGCGATGAACCCGCGAAACCTGGAGGGGATTCTGGTATGGCAACCACCGCAAGTGCGAAAATGA
>DASYCD010000468.1:0-8066 GCA_036500405.1 Bryobacteraceae bacterium | reverse complement strand
ATAAAAGGACAGCGCCCCGGAAAGCCCCCAATAGCAGATGGCGCACTCGGGATCCAGGCGAACGCTCTGCTCGAACGCGCGGGCCGATTCATAGTCCCAATAGTCGTTCAGGAGGTTGAGGCCCTGATCGAACCACGCCTGCACTTCGGGCTTCTTTGAGCTGATGGGAAGATGCAGGTTGCCGATGCCGGTCATTTTCCGCGGCGGCGGAAGCTTCGCAGGGTCGATCTGGTCCTGGACAGACATGCCATGGCTGGACATGTCCATTTGTGCGGCGAGCGAAGCGGGGAGGAGGAGGGAAAGGCTGAAAAGCAGCCACAGACGTCCGGAGGAAGGTTCCCGTTCGCACAAACCCATGGCATTATTTTAGCGCCCAATGTAACAAAAACCGCTGTTTATCAACTCCGTAAATGAGCAATGGCGAACGTTATCTTTCTTCGGTTAGATCCGCGGAGCGCGGGGCAGTTGGGACCGCTGCTCGAGGGCGATGGGCATGAAATCCATGTCGAGAGAGAAAATGCGCCGATTGGGCTGATTCGGGGCTCGTCGGCGGTATTTATCGGCGGGGTAGCCGACAGCTATCTGCCGGTGCTGCGGCGGCTGCGGGCGCTGGATCCGAAGCTCTGCGTGGTGGTAATTGCGCGGATGGCGGACACGCAGGACTGGCTGAATGCGATTGAGGCGGGGGCGACGGATTACTGGCCCGCCCCGTTCGAGGCGAGTCAGGTGCGGACGCTGGTTCCGCCGATGGTGAGCCTCAAGCCTATCGACACGCGGATTGCGATACACGCCTAATAGCGCGGGAAGTCAGGTTCCTTCAGGACATGTTCGGCCTGGTAGAGGTGCCGCCGCGCGTGCGCGCCGAGCACGAGCAGGCCGGTTCCTCCGGTCAGCCGCATCAGCGGAATAAAGGGATTGGTGAAGCGGACGGCGTTCAGGTCTTTACTGTTCGTGTTGCGAACGAGAGCGTTGACTCGGTCGAGCGTGCTCAGGAAGTCCGGCAGGATTTTTTCCGGATTGAGCGTAGGCCTCGGCGCCAGTTTCGCGGGCGCCTTCGCCTTCACCGGCGAGGGCGGTTCGGCGAGACTGAGGAACTTCTCCGAGGGGAACCCCGCGGTGCGGAATTCTCCGGCTCTGCCTCCGGAAGGAGCGTTCGAGGCGGCGGCTTCGAGCGCCACCAGATATTTGTCATTAAATATCGCCAGGTGATCCAGGCATTCGACAACGCTCCAGCGCGCGCCGCCCATCGGCTGCCACGTCAGCTGGGCAATACTCAGCCGATGGGGAAACGATTCCGCCTGCTCGCGAATCTTCTGGATCGAATCGAGGTACTGCTCGCGCGTGAGCGACGTCATAGGCGTTTTCCGGCTAGTCAAATACTACCGTTTTCGAACCATAGCTGAGAATCCGGTGCGCCAGACGCCAGCGGACCGCCCGCGAAAGAACGACGCGCTCGAGATCGCGCCCCTTCTCGATGAGATCTTCCAGCTCGTCGCGGTGCGAGATGCGGGTTACGTCCTGCTCGATGATGGGTCCGTCGTCCAGCACTTCGGTGACATAGTGGCTGGTGGAACCGATCAGTTTCACGCCGCGCTCAAAGGCCCGGTGATAGGGTTTCGCGCCGGTAAAAGCGGGAAGAAACGAGTGGTGGACATTGATGATGCGGTTCGGGAAGTGCGACACGAAATCCCCGGAAAGGATTTGCATGTAGCGGGCGAGCACGACGAGATCGATGCGATGTTCCTTCAGGAGCTCGATCTGTTGGCGCTCGACTTCCGCTTTGCTGGCGGCGGTCACTTCGATCTGGTGGAATGGAATGCCGTGAAAGTCAGCCAGTCTTCGGCCGCCGGGATGGTTGCTGATGATGAGGGGAATTTCACAGGCAAGTTCACCGGATCTGTGGCGATAAAGCAGGTCGGCATAGCAATGCAGGTGCTGGGAAACGAAGATCGCCATGCGGGTGGTGGTGGAGGAGAGCTCGATCCGCCAGTCCATGTTCAGGCGAACGGCGAGGTGGGCGAACTGCTCCCGGAAGGCGTCAATGGGGAAGGCGTCCAGCGACCATTCGACGCGCATAAAGAAGAGGCCCGCCTCGTGGTCCTGATGCTGGTCGGCGTGAACAATGTTGGCGCCGTGCTGGTAGAGAATGCCGGCGACAGCGGCGACCAGGCCTTTCCGGTCCGGGCAGGTCACGAGCAGGATAGCGGTATTCTTCATGCGAAGGGGTGTCAAACCTGCATTTTATGAAACGTGTTTTGACCGTCGTGTCGTATAGAGTGAAGGTATATGTTTAGCTGGGTTTGTCCCCGCTGCGGTCACGAGGTTCCGCCTTCGAAAACGGAATGCCCGTTCTGTTTTCCGGCGGAGGGTCAGACCCCGGCCGCGCCAGTATCGCCCCCGCTTCGGCTGGACCCGCAGGTTCAGACGGCGCCCCCACCACCGCCGGTTCAGACAGCTCCGCCACCGCCGCCGGCTCAGCCCCCCGTTCAGCCTTCGGTGCAGCCTCCGGGGCCACTGCAAGCGTGGCAGCCTCCTGTTCAGGCGCCGCAGCAACCGCCCGCGCCCGCGGTTTATCCCTATCAGCCTCCGCCAGCGCCTTCACCACATCCGGCGGCGCCTCCGCAATACGCCGCGCCGGCGACTGTCCATTACGTGCCGCCCGCGTGGCAGCCGGAAGAGGAGTCGCGCAAGCCTGCATGGATGATGGCGGTGCTGGCGTTCGGTGGAGTGCTGGCGCTGTTCGCGGCTGCGTATTACGTGATCGGGATGCACAACTCCTCGTCCACCCCCGCGGCGAAGGCTACGGCCGCGAAGACGGAGACGGCGAATCCTCTGCAGAAATATATCGAGGTGGTCGGGGTACGGTTGATGTCGGAAAAGGGCGGCCAGACCGTACGGTTCCTGGTGGTGAATCATGCCGGCGCGGAGCTGAGCGATCTTTCGGCCAATGTGACGCTGTATGCGAATACGCAGCGGTCCGAGGAAGATTCGGTGGGCACCTTTACGTTCCATCTGGATTCGATTGGCGCGAACGATTCGAAGGAAATGTCGGCGCCGCTGAAGACGGATAAGGCCGCTTACGATATGCCGGAAGACTGGCGGAACATTTCGGCGGACGTGCAGGTGCAGGGGCCGCAGTAGGGGCGTTCATTCCGGGACGAAGCAGGCGCGGTCGCGATCTTTGCGGACGTGATCCACGTCGAACGCCTGGTTGTGGAGAACAATCCACACTCCCGGCCGCAGCACGCGCGCGGCGAAGAGGCTTTCGGTCAGGTTCTGGAGACCGTCGGATTGTTCGAAGCCGAGCGGCGTCATCGAGCCGGTGAGGATAACGGGGTAGCGCAGCGGCGGCAGCTTCGATTTCAGAAGGCGGCCGGTAGCGACCATGGTATCCGTACCGTGCGTGATCACGACCGGCGATTCGGAAATACGCAGGGTGACCGCTTCGAGGATCCGATTGCGGTCTTCATCCGTCATCTCCAGGCTGTCCTTATTCATGAGCTGCGTGATCTCGATTTCGGTGGCGGGAAGGCGCAGTCGAGACAGATATTGATGGATGCGGGCCGCGACATTTTGCACAACGCCCGACTGTTCGGAGTAGACCTTTTCGATTGTGCCGCCGGTGGTTAAGACGTGAATTTTCACTCGTCTCCATCATATAAACCACGACATATACACCACGCCAAGGTGGTTATCGGACGCATGGAAATCCGGCCCTTTGGGGGTTGCAGGCACGCGGGGGAGTGGTATAGTGGAATTTCATGAAGCGGACGCGCTATAGCTGGTTTGGCTATCGATTTTGGAGCCCTACTCCATAAGTGGCGTTGGTTCGTAACAGCAGGTTCAACTAACCAACCCACTCCCGGTGAGTGGGTTTTTTATTTTTCGGCAGAGGATGGTTTTTAAAACAAGACAATGATTATTTCAATGCGGCCGCATGCCAGCAAAGCAGAGATCGAACACGTCCGGGAGCGGATTCAGGAGCTCGGGTTCCGTGTGCATTCGATTGAAGGCGATGAGCGCGTCGTGATCGGCGTGGTGGGAGTGGGCGGCAATGTGGAGAGTTGCCTGGAGCAACTGGAAGCGACGCCCGGCGTGGAGCGCGCGGTGCGGATCAGCGCGCCGTACAAGTTCGTCAGCAAGGAATTCCGCAAGGAGAAGACGGTGATCCGCGCGGGCAAGGCGGAGATCGGCGGCGACGAGTTCATCACGATGGCGGGGCCGTGCTCGGTGGAGAGCGAAAAGCAGATCATGGAGACGGCGGAAGCCGTTGCGGCGGCGGGCGCGACCATTCTGCGCGGCGGCGCGTTCAAGCCTCGCACATCGCCCTACGATTTTCAGGGGATGGAAGGCGAGGGGCTGAAGCTGCTGGCGAAGGCGCGGACGGCGACGGGGCTCGCGATCATCACGGAAGTGATGTCGGACAAAGACGTAGGGCTGGTGGCCGAGTATGCGGACATCATGCAGATTGGCGCGCGCAACATGCAGAACTTCGCGCTGCTGAAGGCGCTCGGAACATGCGGACGTCCGGTGATGCTGAAGCGCGGGCTGAGCGCGACGATCAAGGAATGGCTGATGTCGGCCGAGTACGTGGTGGCGCACGGGAATTCGCAGGTGATGTTGTGCGAGCGCGGCATCCGGACGTTCGAGACGGCGACGCGCAACACATGTGATATCGCGGCGGCGCCGGTGCTGAATGAACTGACGCACCTGCCCGTGATCATCGACCCGAGCCATGCGACCGGAAAGCGCAGTCTGGTGCCGGCGCTGGCGAAGGCCGCGGTGGCGGTGGGAGCGGACGGAATGATCGTGGAAGTGCATCCGTGCCCGGAGAAAGCAGTGAGCGATGGAGCGCAGTCGCTGACGATCGAAGGCTTCCAGAAGATGATGAAGAACCTCGAAGGCTACGTGGCGCTGTGGAAGCAGGAACGCGAAGCTACGATGCCGGTGGCGGTGTAGACGAAAGTCAAGATGGAGATCGGGCGCCGGCGCGTTACGCTCGGAATCGTTGCCGCCGCCGTTGTGCTGCTGGCCGGCGCAGCGACGCTGAAGTGGAGCGAATCCCGCGGATTCGAAGATCTGCATCAGGTGCTGGGACGCTTTCCGGCGGAGGACGCCGTGGCGCTCCACATCGATTTCGCGGGGATTCGGAAGGCCGGGCTGCTGACGGATTCCAGTGTTCCGCTGGAGGCGGAGTACAAACAGTTCCTCGATGGCACCGGCTTCGACTACCGGAAGGATCTGGACGAAGTCACGGCGTCGTTTTCGAAGAGCGGCAATTTTTTTATCGCGCGCGGGCGGTTTAACTGGCGTAAGCTTCGTGATTATGCGGCGAAGCAGGGCGGCTCCTGCTATGAGGACCTCTGCCGGATGCAGGGCAGCCAGCCGGACCGGAGGATTTCGTTTCTGCCGCTCGAACCCAACATGATGGCGCTGGCGGTGAGCACGGACGATCTGGCCGCGAACCGATTGGCGAAGGCGGGTGCGCCGGTGAAGACGGAGCTTCCCTCGGCGCCAGTGTGGGTACTGGTGCCGGGCAGCATGCTGCGGGAATCCGCAGTGATGCCGCCGGGCATGGCGCTGATGCTTTCGGCGCTGAAGAGCGCGGACCGGCTGGTGGTGACGGTGAGCGCTTCCGGCAATGCGCTGGCGGCGAAGATGGAAGCGACGTGCCAGTCGCAGGATGACGCGAAGGTGCTCGCGAGCCAGTTACGGATTGTGACGGCGAAGCTGAAGACGGCGCTATCGGAAGATCCGCGGGCACAGGGCGATGAGCTCGTGAAGGTGCTGGCGGGCGGGACATTCGACGATAGCGGCGTCCGTGTGAATGGGCAATGGCCGTTCAGCAAAGAGCTGATTGCCAGTTTGACCAGCGGGATTTAGTACTCTATTTTTCCTTTTTCATTGACAGGCGCATAGTTACGTTTTACGATACTTCGTAGAACGTAATATCTATGTCAGATCCTGGACTTCTTGTATTGGCGAGCCTCGCCGAGGGCGATAAGCACGGCTACGCCATGATGCTCGATATTGAAACTTTTGCCGGCGTGAAACTGGGCCCGGGGACGCTCTATGGGGCGATCACGCGGCTGGAGCAGCAGGGCTGGATTCGGCCAGTGAATTCGACGGACCGCCGGCGTCCGTACGCGATCACGTCCGCCGGGCGCGGACATCTGCAGGACGAACTGGCGGCGCTGAATCAGGTGGTGAAGACGGGCCTCACCAGATTGAGGCATGCGTGAACCGGGTTGCGCGGTGGATGATCCGGCTGTATCCGGCGTCGTGGCGGGCACGGTATGGCGATGAGATCGATGCGCTGCTTTCGGATACCGGGGCCGATGCGCGGATTGTAGGGGATCTGGCGCGGGGCGGGATGCGGATGCAGTTGAAGGCGTGGCCGTTTCCGTTGCTGGCGCTGGTGTTGGGACTGACTGGCCTGCTGCTGGGAACCGGCGTGGCGTGGCTGATACCGAGTACTTATTCATCGAAGGCGACGCTGCGGATCGAGAACGAGCCATCCGTTGCTGCAGCGAATGTAGAGATCATGCGGATGGTGACGGCGGTGATGAGCCGGGGAAGTCTGGCGCGAATCATTAACGAAACCGGGCTTTATCGCGATGAACAGCGCGTGAAGCCGCTCGAAGATGTGATCGATGGGATGCGGCGGGCCGTTCATATCGATCCCGTCCGCGTGCAAGGCCAAAAAGAAAACGTTGCGTTCAATATTGCGTTTGACTACGGGGATCGTGTGAAGGCGCGGGAGACCGTCGGCGCGCTGATCGCGAGGTTTCAGGAGGAGGCCGCGAATTCCGGAACGCCGGCCGGGCGGCGCGCGGGAAAGATGATCGTGGTGGATATGGCGAGCCTTCCGATACACCCGGTTTCTCCCACGAGCACCGTAATCGTTATCGGCGGTCTTCTGAGCGGACTGTTGATTGCCTCCCTGCTTCGAACAATATTTCGAGCCGGATGGATTCGCAGACGTTTCGTTGTGGCCGCACTGACGATGGGTGTGGGTGGGATGGTTCTTTCCCTGCTTGCGCGAGATATCAATCTGTTCCTGACCAATTCGGGACGGAAATCCATTTTTTGGACGAATCAGTTCCGCTCTGACGCAAGCTTCATGCTGCCTGGCGCAACACCGACCGATTTCGATGCAATCACAAGTGAAGTGATGAGCCGTACCTCTCTCGCTCAAATCGTGCATGATCCTCGCCTCCGGCTCTATGCGAGTGAGCAACGCACCAGCCCTCTTGAGGACGTTGTGCAATCGATGAGAAGAAGCGTTTCTATCGGCCGTTCGATTTATCAGGACAGGACGTTCTTTTCGATTACCTTTGAATACCGGGATCGTTTTAAGGCGCAGCAAACTTTAACCGCGCTCCTGGGGAAGTTTGAGGAGGTCGCCGACCAGCGGCTGTCGGGGGCCGCGCCTACCAGGCCTGTGCCAGCTATCGAAATTCTGGATAAGGCGTCTACCCCGATCGATCCGGTGAAGCCGAATCGTTATCTCATCTCGGGGATGGGCGGCGTTTGCGGCGTGTTTCTGGCAGGGATCATTTCCCTGCTCCGGCGGCGCTGGTCTCCGCCGAAACAGGCGCTACTCAAAGACTGAGTCCACCGGGACGATGGTGACGTCTTCGGCTTTCAGGCCGAGCGGCCAGACATCGACCTTTTTGTCCTCGTCCAGAATGTCCTGCGGCTTCGGTGAGTTGTAGTGGATTGGGGTCGCCGCTGCGCTGGTGATCGCGGCTTTAACCGCAGCAGCGTCTTTGGCGACTCCGACGATCTGCAGATTATCCGAGCGCAGGTACTTCTTCACTGCGCGGTTCACGTCCGCCACGGTCATCTTCGCGAGCGCCGATTTCAAATACTCGTTGTACTCGGGCATGCCGTAATACTTGCTGTCGATGGCATAGCCGAGTTCGGCCGATTTGGTCTTTGTCAGAATGTTGACGTACTTCGAAAGAAACGAGCGCGTCCTCTCGAAATCCTGCTCCGGAATTCCGTTCTTCACGAGCTTATCGAGCTCATACATCGCAAGCCGCAGCGCGAACACTGCGTTC
>DASYCD010000467.1:0-7367 GCA_036500405.1 Bryobacteraceae bacterium | reverse complement strand
CCTCCAGAAACAGCTGCAGCATTCGTCCCACCGTTTGGTTGAGTCCAGCCGCGCCCTCAGCTTTCGCATCCAGGTCGTAAAGGTCGGAATCCAGCCAGCCCGGCCCGCCAGTCACCTCGATGCGGCGCGGAAGCATCTTGCCATTCGCGTCGAAAAAACCATAGGCTGCCCGGATCAGCGAGCGCATCGAAACGCACCGGAGGTCCAGCCTTCCCGAGGAGAGATTGCCGGGGCCTCCCCCTGCCTCCCTGCAGTTCGGATGAAGATGAATTGCCGCCGCTTCGAACGTTGGACGCGCCGGAGTCTGAGCGAGAGCCGCTGCCGCAAAAAGCAATCCGGCAATCGACGCAACCCGCATACTACGCCGCCGCGAGTTCCTTAACCAGACTGGATGCAAAAGCCTTCGCATCGCCGAACAGCATGATCGTGTTCGGACGGTAATAAAGATCGTTATCGATGCCCGCGAAGCCCACACCCATGCTGCGCTTGATTACCATCACGGTGCGCGCTTTGTAAGCAGCCAGAATCGGCATCCCGGCAATGGGACTGCCGGGATCGGTCTCCGCCGCCGGATTCACAATATCGTTCGCCCCCACGATCAGCACCACGTCCGTCATCGGCAGTTCGGGATTGATGTCTTCCATTTCAATCAGCTTGTCGTAGGAGACATCCGCTTCAGCCAGCAGCACGTTCATGTGACCAGGCATGCGTCCCGCCACCGGATGGATCGCGAACCTCACCTCCACGCCCTTCTTCGTCAACGCATCGGCCAGTTCGCGAATCTTATGCTGCGCCTGCGCAACCGCCATTCCGTAGCCGGGAATAATCACCACGCTTCCCGCGGTTTCCAGAATCTGCGCCGCTTCCTCGGCGCTCGCCGAGCGAACCGGACGCCCTTCCTTGCCGCCGCCTGCCGATGACTGCACCTGTCCAAACCCGCCAAACAGCACATTCGCAAACGAGCGGTTCATCGCCTTGCACATGATGACGGAGAGGATGAAGCCGGATGATCCGTCAAGCGCACCGGCAATGATCAGCAGCTTGTTGTTTAGCGCAAAACCCATCGCGCACGCGGAAAGGCCCGCATACGAATTCAGGAGCGCGATCACGGTGGGCATATCCGCGCCGCCGATCGGCAGAATCAGAAATACGCCGAACGTCAGCGCCAGTACCACGAACCATGGATAGAGGTCGGTCCGCTCGGGATTGAGCACAATCATCACACCAATCACAATCGCGGACGCGAGGACCCCCATATTCACGAAGAACTGTCCCTTATATGTGACAGGTCTTCCCGGCAGAACTTCCTGCAACTTGCCCCACGCCATCACGCTCGCGGTAACGGTCAGAAATCCGAGCAGCGTTTCGATGATCAGCGCGCCCATGGTGAAACCGTGCGGCTTCAGCTTGTAATATTCCGCGGTTCCAATCAGCGCCGAAGCGAGCGCGCCGCATGCCTGCGAGATTGCGGTTCGCTGCGGAACACCAGTCATCGGCATGAAGATGGCGATGGGAGCGCCGATGATGGCGCCGAGCACAATCGCAATCCCGATCCACTCGTAATTGACAATGTCCGCGCGGAGCAGCGTTCCGATGATCGCCATCAGCATGCCCGCTTCCGCCGTCAGCACACCGCGCCGCGAAGTCGCCGGTGAACTCATCCATTTCAGGCCGAGAATGAATCCAGCGGCCGCCAGAATGTACAGAAACTGATAGACCGTCATTTCCCGGAGGGCTCCCGCTTTTTGAACATTTTGAGCATGCGGTCCGTGATCATGTAACCGCTCACCAGGTTGACGGTGGCGGATACGATGGCGATGAATCCCAGCACGCGCGTGAGCGTGGTGGCGTCTTTCTCGCCGCTCAGAATGATCGCGCCGACCACCGAGATCGACGCGATGGCATTCGTGAGCGACATCAGCGGCGTATGCAGAAGCGGCGAGACCTTGCGGATCAGCTCAAAGCCCAGAAAGGCCGCCAGCATGAAAACGTAGAGTCCAAATTCGTAATTCACTTAAGCCTTTACCTCCGGGCCCATGAGTTCGAGAATTCGCGGATGCACAACTTTGCCTTCCCACGTGACGAGCGATTCGCGAATGATTTCATCCTCGCGATTGATGGAGATCGCCCCTTCTTTCGTCACCATTGGTTTAAGAAAGTTGATGATATTGGTGGCGTACATCTGGCTCGCATCCTGCGGAGCCATCGACGCCATGTTGGTGGGGCCGAGGATCGAAACGCCATTGTGCTGTACGGTCTCTCCGGCGCGCGTCAGTTCGCAGTTGCCCCCGCGTTCCGCCGCGATATCGACGATCACCGAGCCCGGCGCCATCTTCTCCACCATCTCCTTTGTAACCAGCACGGGCGCTTTCCGTCCAGGCACCGCGGCGGTTGTGATGACGACGTTTTGATCGCGCAGCACGTTACCCAGAAGCTCGCGCTGCTTGCGATAAAACGCTTCATCCATCGCCTTAGCGTAGCCGCCGGAACCTTCAGCGCTCTCGCCCATATCGAGCACGACGAATTTCGCGCCCAGGCTTTCGATCTGTTCTTTCACGGCGGCGCGCACGTCATAAGCCGAAACGACGGCGCCTAGTCGCTTCGCCGTGGCAATCGCCTGCAGCCCCGCAACGCCCGCACCCAGCACCAGAACGCGCGCCGCGGCGATGGTTCCCGCGGCCGTCATCATCATCGGAAACAATTTCGGCAACGCAAGAGCGGCCAGCAGCACAGCCTCATAGCCAGCGACGCTCGCCATGGACGAAAGCACGTCCATACTCTGCGCACGCGTGATACGCGGAACCAGCTCTAACGCAAAAAAGGTCGCCCCCGTGGAGGCGACCTTTGAAACTTCCGCAAGCGCAGTGAGCGGCTCACCGAACCCGATCAGCAACTGCCCCGGGCGCAGCAGCGACAGGTCCCCCTGCCCGTGCTCCGGGTTGGCGCCGAGCGTGCGCGCCTGCGCGATGACCTCTGCTTTCTGGAATACCTCAGACCGGGATGCAACCGTGACGCCGCGGCGGCCGTAATCGTCGTCGGTGAAACCGGCTTCAAGGCCGGCCGACGACTCCACGATAATTTCGTGTCCTGCCTTTTTTAACGTCTCGCAAGCTCGCGGTGTAAGGGCAACTCTGCGTTCGCCGGGAAATGTTTCTCGCGGCACTCCGACCGTAACGGCCATCCAGCGGGCCTCCTGTACTAAACGATGATATAAGACCCCTCTCCGCGCCTTATACTTGAGGGGAATGGCTGCCCTCATCGACGCGATCAGCGTTAAAAAACGGACTTTATTCGAACACGAGAACGCTCCTTACGTCTGTCTGGACTGGGAAGTGAACACCCCGACGGCGCGCGGCGGACAGACGCTCGTCCGCCTGAAAGTGCGCAATCTTCTGACCGGCGCAGTCTTCGAGAAGACGTTCAAAGCCGGCGACAAATTCAAAGAGCCGGACATCCAGTACGTCCCCGCATCCTATCTGTATAGCGATAACGACGGCTCTCATTTCATGGACCAGGAGTCATTCGAAACTCTGAGCCTGACGGACACAATGCTGGGGAATGCGCGCGATTTTCTGATCGAAGGCGCGATCGTCGAACTGACGAAATATAACGGCAATCCGATTGGAGTGGAGCTACCGCTGAACGTGGAGCTCACGGTGGCCCATACCGAACCGGGCGTGAAAGGCGATTCTTCGAGCGGCACCGTGACCAAGCCCGCCACGCTCGAAACCGGCCTCGAAATTCGAGTGCCTCTGTTCATCAAGGAAGGCGAGAAGGTCAAAGTATCGACGGAGACGGGCGAGTTTGGCGGGCGGGCGTAATCCGGTAAGGCATTCCAGCCATACAAATATGGCATAATATGCCATATGAAGAAGACGTTCAACATCGACGAAACGCTCTTCAGAGACGCGAGAGCGGCGTGTGGCGCCGCCACGGATACTGACACCATTCGACTCGCATTGGAATCATTGGTGCGTCGAGCTGCGTATGAGCGAATGCGGGCTCTTCGCGGCTCCGAACCCAACGCGCAGGATATTCCGCGGCGGCGTGAAAAAGCGATACCGAAACGAAAACGCGCCTGATGGTAGTTGTCGACTCGTCAGTCTGGATCCGGTACTTCAAAAATCAGAGTCCGTGGGCGGATGAGCTCGATCGGTTGCTGATCTTAAACGACGTTGCTGCCCATGAGTTCGTGTATGGCGAACTCCTGATCGGAAATCCCGGGGGCAGGCTCAAGGCGTTAGAGGCGTACTGGGGATTTACGACCGCCCCGGTTGTGCCCCATAAAGAGGTGATCGCGTTTGTCGAACTCCATAGGTTGTCCGGGCGGGGTGTAGGCTGGATTGACGTGCACCTTCTGGCGTCCGCCCTCGTCGGTCGCCTCACACTGTGGAGTGCAGATCAAAATCTCGTGACTCTTGCCAGGGAATTCAACATCGCTCACACTATTCCCGGCTTAGCACCCCTGCGGCTGGTTTGAGCCTTCAGTGGTTCGAGCAACCTCCACATCAGCCATCCCACCACCGGAAACAGCGCCCCGATCTGAAACGACAACTGATATTGCGCGTGATCGAACATGTGCCCGAAAATCGGCATCATGAAAGCAACCACCGCGCCCCAACTCCCCGCCCCGAGTCCGGCAAGTAGTCCCGCCTGGCTGGAGGGAAACACGCCGGTCACGTACGACACCGCCAGCACCACCAATCCCGCGCACGAAAACATCTCCAGCCACATCGCGCCCAGCACCGCCGCGCCCGTCGGCATCGAATGCGCGAAGAACATCGGAATCCCCGTCAGCATCGCAGCAATCGTAAGCCCTCGATAACGCGGTCCGGTGCGATCGAGAATCGCGCCCCACACGAAATAGCCCACCTCCCACGCCGAAGGAGGAATCCACAAAACCTTCCCCAGCGTCGCCTGGCTCCATCCAAATCGCGCATGCAGATAAAGCGGCGAGTCATACAGAATGAACGCCAGCGGCAGCGCGCCCACGCCATACAGAAAGATGTAGGCCCACAACTGCGGACTTCCCCACGGCAGCCGCTCTTTCGAAAACTCAACGCCCTGGTCGACGCCCGCCCCTACCTTCCGCCACAGCAGCAGCCACATCGCGCCGAGGAAACCAGTCGCCAGAAAAGCGCCCTGCCATCCCCACCACAACGCAAGCGGTGTCACGATGAGCGGCGCAATCATCGCGCCAAGCGATCCTCCGCTGTAAGCGATTGCCAGACCTTTGCCGCGTTTCGAAGGCGGCAGCGTCTGCGCCACCGTTCGCAGACCGCCGGGGAATGTGGCGCCCTCCGCTCCGCCCAGCGCAAATCGCGCGACGGAAAAACTCCAGAACCCCGTAGCCCACGCATGCGCGGCCGAAGCCACCGTCCAGAGCCCGACCGCAAGGTTCATCCCCTTCCGCACGCCCATGCGGTCCAGCAGATGCCCCCATACCGGGTTCCCCAGCATATAGGCATAAGAAAAGAAGGCGATAATGATGCCGTACTGCTCAACCGAAATGTGGGTTTCCTGCAAAATGGTCGGCGAAAGAATCGCGAGCGCATTGCGGTCGATGTAGCTGAGCAGCGAGACCAGCAGCATCGAAAAAGCCGGCATCCACCGGCCTTCACTGGATGAGGCAGAAGTCGAAATAACTCATGATGATACACTGACGTTGGTCTCCTCCGGAACATTTTTTCCAGACAATGCTTCTCCCCAGAGAATTCGTTACTTATCTCTCGCGTCAAATCGTACAGCGCATCAGCGGTACGGCCATCGACACGCTTCAGCCCACGCGCGTCGCCGAAATTGTCGACACCCTGATCAACGATGAGATGGCGGCTGAAGACAAACTCAACGACGAAGTGCGCGATCTGCTGGAAGACTACAGCGATTACATGCGCAAAGAGGGCATCAGCTATCAGGACATGTTCCGCAAGATCAAGAACACCCTGGTCCAGAAGAAGAAGATCGTCCGCGCGTCGGGCCGCGACACCGGCGACGGCATGAAACTCTCCCGGGACAAAATCACGGACATTTCGCACAAACTGGTCGCCCTGATGCGCAAGTCGCGCGACCTGCGCCTGAAGAAGGATCAGAACGACGTCCGGCTCGATATCGTGAAGGCCTTCACCGAGATCCTTCAGGTGGAAGAGAAAGCCGACCGCGCCTCACGCGACAAAGTGCGTTCGGTGAAGCGCGATATCCCCGAAGGCAGCGAAGAGTTCGACATCCTCCAGAAGAAGTACTACGGCGAGGAACTCAAGAAGTACGGGATCGAATTCGGCCGGTAGCCCTTAATGCCGGAAGTGGCGGACGCCGGTAAACACCATCGTGACGCCGAGTTTGTCCGCTGCGGCAATCACGTCACCGTCATTCACTGACCCACCTGGCTGAATAAAAGCGGTCGCGCCATGCTCCACGGCCTTCTCAAGACCGTCCGGAAACGGGAAAAACGCGTCCGATCCGACCACACTCCCCTTCAGTGGCAGGTGCGCTTTGATCGCAGCGATGTTTACCGAATCGACGCGGCTCATCTGTCCGGCTCCAACCGCAACGGTCTGTCCCGCGCGCGCGTAGATAATCGCGTTCGATTTCACGTGCTTCACAACCTTCCACGCGAACTCGAGCGCGGTCCATTCCTCTTCGGTTGGCCCGCGCTTCGTCTTCACCACACAGGACGCGCGATCGAAACCGGGCGTATCGGCGGTCTGGGCGAGGAAGCCGCCCGAAATACTCTTCACCACCAGCGGATCGGCCACCGGCGTTACCTTCACCAGCCGCAGATTCTTCTTCGCTTTAAGAATCGTCAGCGCTTTCTCCGAGAATGACGGCGCCGCGATCGCTTCCACGAAAAGCTTCGCCACTTCGCCCGCGGTCTCTTCATCGACTTCGCGATTCAGCCCGATCACCCCGCCAAACGCCGAAATGGGATCGCACGCCAGCGCCTGCCGGTACGCCTCCGCCAGCGATTCATTCTCGCCGCAGCCCGCCGGATTCGTATGCTTGATGATCGCCGCGGCAGGATTCGAAAACTCCATCACGAGCTGCCAGCAAGCATCGAGATCGACCAGGTTGTTGTACGAGAGCTCTTTGCCATGAAGCTGCTCGCACCCGGCAATCCCAACCGAACCGTTCGAATAGAGAGCAGCCGATTGGTGCGGATTCTCGCCGTAGCGCAGCGCCATGCGACGAGGTACGCGCAGATCGAGCGTCGAAGGCAGCGGCTCCGCTTCTTTTCCGATAGTGCCCAACCGCGCCGCAATTGCCCGGTCATACGCAGCCGTCACACGGAACGCATCCACCGCCAGCGCCCACTTCGTCTCGCGCGAAAGTTTTCCGAACTGCCGCAGCTCTTCCAGAATCGGCGTGTAGTC
>DASYCD010000466.1:0-2303 GCA_036500405.1 Bryobacteraceae bacterium | reverse complement strand
CCCAGGTCTACAATTGAGAATTCCCTATGAAACTCATTCGTTTTGGCGAGCCCGGCCGCGAAAAGCCCGGCGTCCTTCTGGAAAACGGCAAGCGTATTGACGTCAGCGCAGCCAGCATCGGCGATTACGACGAAGCCTTCTTCGGCGGCGATGGTCTCTCCCGCC
The DNA here is from genome assembly GCA_036500405.1 of Bryobacteraceae bacterium. Classification (GTDB taxonomy): domain Bacteria; phylum Acidobacteriota; class Terriglobia; order Bryobacterales; family Bryobacteraceae; genus BOG-234. Next base: position 2,138 of record DASYCD010000466.1, on the reverse strand, counting down.
TGAGCGCCTGGCTCGGCTCGAACGCCGCCTCCGCGCCCGAAGTCTCCGCCGAAACCCGCCTCGGCCCCTGCGTCGCCCGCCCCTCCAAGCTCATCTGCATCGGCCTCAACTACGCCAAACACGCCAAAGAGAGCAACATGGACACCCCGAAGGAGCCCGTCGTCTTCTTCAAAGCAACCTCCTCCATCATCGGCCCCAACGACACCGTCATCATTCCCAAAAACTCCCGCAAGAGCGATTGGGAAGTCGAACTCGCCGTCGTCATCGGCAAAAAGGCCTCCTACGTCAGCGAGGCCGACGCCATGAGCCACCTCGCCGGCTACTGCCTCCATAACGATTACAGCGAGCGCGAATGGCAGCTCGAACGCGGCGGCCAGTGGGTCAAAGGCAAGAGCTGCGACACCTTCGCGCCCCTCGGCCCCTTCCTCGCCACGCCTGACGAAATCAAAGATCCGCACAACCTGAACCTCTGGCTCAAACGCAACAACGTAACGCGCCAGAATTCCAACACGTCGGATCTCATCTTCAACATCCCCACCCTCATCAGCTACCTCAGCCAGTTCATGAGCCTGCTGCCCGGCGACGTTATCTCCACCGGCACGCCCGAAGGCGTCGGCCACGGCTGCAAACCGCCGGAGTACATGGCCGATGGCGACGTCATCGAGCTCGGCATCGAAGGCCTCGGCACATCGAAGCAGTCGATCGTCAGCTACCGCTGATCAGCCGAGCCGTCTCCGCTACAACCTGACTCCAGTCGAACGTCGGGCGCTTCAAATCGTGTCCGGCGTTTTCTACAAGCCGCAGTTCATGCCGCCCCGGCACAAGCGCCAGCGCCTCGCGCAACTCTTCCGGACTCCCGAACGGATCCTTCGTCCCGCTCACAAACAGCGCCGGAGTCCGCAATTGCGGAAAATGCGTCGTGCGTAACTGCGCCGGCTTATTCGGCGGATGCAGCGGATAAGACAACAGCAGCAGCGCTTCCGCCACTCCCGGCTCTTCCGCCGCCAGCATCGTCGCCTGGCGTCCGCCATACGAATGTCCGCCCAGCACAACGGGCCCGCCAACTCGACCGCGCAGAAACGAAACCGCCGTCCGCAGTCCATCGCGATCTGCGCCCGACGTAGACGGTGAGGGCGGACCATGCGGCCGTCGCTGCCGGAACGCCAGATCGCACCGCAGCACCGCGAACCCATTCTTCGCAAACGCTTCGCTCACCGCTACCAGCAAAGCCGTCTGGCAATTCGCACCAGCTCCGTGCGTTAGAACCAGCCCGCCGCGCGCATCGCCCTCCGCCGCATGCAGAAACCCTCGGATCCCTTCCTGAACAACTGTCTCCATCACAACCATCCTTTCAGCAAAACTTCAGCCAGGGGAGAGACCCTGAAATGATGCGTCTTTCAGCGCCCGCCCTGCTTCTTTTCCTCGCGGCCATCCCACTCTGCGCTCAGGATAACTATGAAATCCAGGTCTACGGTTCCGAAACCGTCGAACCTGGCGTCACCATGGGTGAGATCCACAGCAACTTCACCTTCAGTGGCTCTAAGGACACCTCAAATGGCCAGGTCCCCACAAATCACGCGCTGCACGAGACCGCCGAAATCACGCACGGCTTCAACAACTGGTTCGAAACCGGCTTCTACATCTTCACCAGCTACAACCCGAATTACGGATACGGCTGGGTCGGCGATCACATTCGTCCGCGCGTCCGCGTGCCGGAAAGCTGGAAATGGCCGGTCGGCGCCAGTCTCTCCATCGAGTTCGGCTACCAGCGCGCGAAATACAACGGCGGCGATACCTGGAACATCGAATTCCGCCCCATCATCGATAAGCAACTCGGCAAACTCTACCTCGCCTTCAACCCCGCTGTGGAACGCACTCTCCACGGCCCCGGCGTCCGCGACGGCCTCGGCTTCTCTCCGGCATTCAAGGCAGGCTACGACTTCACGAAAGTCGTCAACGCCGGCATCGAATACTACGGCTCCCTCGGCGCATTCACGGGCTTCGACGCCATCGGCGAACAGGAACAGCAAATCGTTCCCGCCATCGATCTCAACTTCAGCAAGAACTGGGAATTCAACGCGGGCCTGGGCGTCGGCGTCACCCACTCCACAGACCATCTGGTGGCAAAATTCATCCTC
>DASYCD010000465.1:0-11739 GCA_036500405.1 Bryobacteraceae bacterium | reverse complement strand
CGCCGCGCCCTCGAAATGTCGCCGCAACAAAAAAGGGACCGCATGTCCCGTATGCGGTCCCAGATTCGCGAACACAATATTTATCGATGGGCCGGCATGCTGGTCGGTGAGCTGACCTCCGTCCGGATCGCCCTCGAAACTATTCCTTGACCTTCAGCTTGTCTTTGTTCTCTTCGATAAACGTTTTGATATCGTCCCCCATGCCGAGCAGCTTCTGCCACTGCTCCTGATACAGGGTCACCGGAAACCGGCCCAGTCCGTAAACCGAAACCGCGCCTTTCTCGCTGACCTTGATCGAGGTCGACCCGCGCCGCTGTTTCAGCGCTTCATTCTCTGCCCGCAGCCGGGCAAGCTCAGCCTGCACATCTTCATCTGCCATGTCTTACAGACTAACAACCCACCCGCGGCCCGCCCGCTTCCCCGCTCAAATACGATCGGTTCAGTACGATCGTTCCGGCATGTCCAACTGCCCCGCCAGCAATGCCGGGCTGATTTCAGCCGGGGGCCCATTGGGAGCAATCGCCGGGCTGTACCGGCGAGCCTGCTCGTCATCGCCCGCCTTCTTGTACGCATCGCTCAACTGCCGCAGATACCCAGGCGTTTTCGCGTCCACCGGCTGAATCGTCTTCAGCAGGTACTCGATCGCCTGCTTCGCCTGATTCTGTTTGAGCAGCGCCACGCCCATCAGATAATTCGCGGAACGTGACCCAGGGTCGATGGCAAGCGCGGCCGTATAGCCGCGAATCGCGCCATCCAGATCGCCCTGCATCTGGAGAATCCATCCTGCCTGCGCATTGGCCACCGGGTCTTTGGGATTCGCTGTCAGCGCGCGCTGAAATGCGGGGCCCGCTTCCGAATAGCGGCTCTGACCGATCATGGCGAGTCCATAGACATCATTGGCGGAAGTCGCCGGATTGAGCTTCAGCGCCGCCTGGTAATGGTCCTGCACTTTATCGAACTGCTTGAGCCGCCAGTAGGCCAGAACCAGATCGCTCTGCGCTGCCTCGTCGTTCGGATTAGCGGCGAGAGTGGCTTCCAGTTGCTTGACTGCCTCGGCGGGCTTGCCATCCGACAGATACTGCCGGGCGGTGCGGGCCTTCATGAGCCCTCCTGGATTGAGCGCCGTGATCTGAGCCATCAGTGAATCTTCCGGTGGCGCGCCCGCGGGGTTGCTCTGGTATTCCGCCATCTCCCGCGCCGCGGAGGTCGCATCGCCGATCTGACTGTAGCCTTTCGAGAGCTCGAGATGCGCGGCCCCGAAGGCGGGAGCCAACTGGCACGCGCGCTTGTACTGCTCTACGGCGTCAAGGATGGTGGTTCCGCTGGTCGCCAGCGCCCGCCCGAGCCCGTAGTGGAAAATGGCGCGATCCGGCTCGTCTTTCACCAGAGCTTCATAGATCTTGCGGCTTTCATCAATTCGTCCCCCCTGGAACAGGGCATCGGCAAGCCTCATGCGCGCGGGTTTGGAGGAAGAGTCGATAGAGACCGCCGCCTGCGCGTCTTCGATGGCCTGGCGCGTTTCGCCGCGGACTTGTTCGATGACCGTCAGGTAATACGCCCAATCGAACACTTTCGAATCCATTGTGCGCGCCCGGCGGTAGCATTGTTCAGCAAGATCGAACTGCTGATAGGCGTGGAGCACCATCGCCAGGCGGCCGGTCGCGGCGGCATCGTCCGGATTCATCATCGCGTCGCGCGCGGCATTGTCCACCTGCGCCCGAACCTGAGGGGGAAATGAGGCGGTGCTGATCTTCGGCAGCGACGGAACGGACTTTTTACCACAGGCCACAGTGGCGAGCCCTGCGGCGAAGACGCACAGCAGTGAAAAGGAGAAGGACCGAATAATCTTTCCATTCTCGCAGGATTGGCCCGTAAAATGAAGTTGCCAACGCGAAGTTAACCATCCTATGGATCAGTCCGCCGCTCAACCGTCCTCCTCCCGATTCACCCGAATCCCCGGTCTTGACCGCAGGGCGGCGCGCGTCACGTGGACCGTGGCCCTGACCCTGCTCCTGCTCGGAGCCGTCTACGCGATCCGGAAAACGCTGTTTCTTTTCATCGTGGCGATGCTTTTTGCCTATCTGCTCTATCCACTGGTCAACCGCATTGCCGACCGGTTTCATCACAAACACCGGGGAGCCGCTCTGGCGTTGACCTATCTGCTTGTGCTCGGGATTCTCGTCTCCATCGCAATTCTGATCGGGACCAAGGTAGCGGAACAAGGCCAGGAACTCGTCGCGCATCCACCGGATCTGACCGGTTTCCTGACCCGCCTCGGCGCCGCCCATCCTTCCCTGCAGCCCGTAACAGAGGCGGCGCAGGACCAGCTGAGCGAGGCTTCGAAGAAACTTGTTTCGGTAGCTCCGCAGTTCAGCCTTCATGTGCTTGCGGCGTCGGCCAACCTGATCGACCTCGTGCTGGTGCCGATTCTCAGCTTTTTCATGCTGAAGGATGGAACAGAGCTCCGCGAAAGCTTCCTCGCCAGAATTCGGGCGGGAACCCCGCGGCGCCGGGTGGAAAGCGCGGTGGACTCGGTCCACCTGCTGCTGCTTAGTTATATGCGGGCTCTCGTGGTGCTCTGCTGTACCGTGCTGGTGGTATTTTCCATCGTGCTGAGCGCGATGGGCGTGCCGTCCGCCCTGCTGCTTTCGACAATTGCCTTTCTCTGCGAGTTCGTGCCTCTGCTCGGACCGCTGACCGCCGCGGCCATTATCATTGGGGTGAGCGCCCTCACCGGTTACGGGCATGTGCTCTGGGTGGCGATCTTCCTCGGAATATTCCGATTGGTTCAGGACTATGTTATTAGTCCAAAATTGATGGGAAGCGGGGTGGAATTGCACCCGATGCTTGTTATCTTCGGGGTTCTCGCTGGAGCCGAAATTGCCGGTGTAGCGGGGGTTTTCCTTAGTGTGCCGGTCTTGGCGCTACTGCGCTTACTGATTGATGGCATGAGAGTTAGGGAAAACAGTTAGCCTTCGGATATACTACTGAAGTTCATTTGCCGTACCGGTACCGATTTCCTAATTTGCTTGTTGTAATTCGGTATACCCCCGCCTTACCATGTTCCGTAGGGTCCGGACTGCGGCTCCGAATCGAGGGACAAATGCGTACAAACAGGTCAGAAAAATCGGAGGCCCGGCGCGATGCGCTGGATTCCCGGCTGAGCGGCTATTCGGCTGGGGCCAAAGTCGCGGCCGCGGCGCGCAAGCTTCGCAGCAGGACGGGAAACTGGCCTGTGTACGCGGCTGCCGCCGGCTCGGCGCTGGCCATGACCACGAGCGCATCGGCGAGCATCATCTCAGGCGTATATCCCGGAACCGGTCCCCACGGCGGCGTTTCCGTTCGGCCGCAGCCGGGCAGCGCCTCATCTGTCAAAGGTCTCCTGTTCGGTCTGGGCGAGATCAACATCAAGGCGCAGTCGGGCAGCAACAATTTCGGACACTTTACCAACTTCTCGGCGGAAGGGATTCTCCCGTTGAAGATTTTTGAAGCTGGCTCTTACGGCCAATACGCGAAAAACTTCGCGGCCGGTGGGCATATTTCGGCCGCGGCCGGCGTGTTGGCGGCTTCGGGAGCCCGCATCGCCAAAGCAGTCTTCAGCGCCAGCAGTGTCGGAAGCTTCCTTCCGGGAGCGCCCGGATATGTCGGCTTTGCTCTCGACCAGGGCGGAGGGAATATCAACTACGGCTGGCTGAAGCTGGAATTCTCGTTCGACCCGCAGACAACGCAGGGAGTTCTCGAAGCGCTCGGCTTTGGTTACGAAACAACAGCCGGGAAGGCGATTGCCGCAGGTGATACCGGCGGCACAGCAACGCCGGAGCCAGGGACGATGGCTTTGGGGATTCTTGCGGCGGGCGCGGCGGGAGTAGTGGCCCTGCGGCGGCGCCGGCAGGCTGCTTAAAGACCCTGGGACAGGAGCGGCGCGCCTACCCAACAAAAAGGGCGGCTGGATGACCAGCCGCCCTTTTTGTTAAAGAACTGACGAAAAGCTATTCGGTGGGTGCGCCGGCTGCGGCCGCTTCGGCCTTCTTGGCTGCTTTGGCTTTCGTGGTTTCGAGAGCCTTATTCATCCAGACGTCCGCTTCCTTCGTATCGGCCGTATATTGGTCCTTGGTGTCTTCGAGATCCGCGCGGTAGCGAAGCAGAAGGTTCATGTACGACATGGCGTCTTCGTACTGGGGATCGATTTCGAGGGCCTTCTTCTCGTACTCGATGCCGTCGGTCAACGGCTGCCAGTACTTGGCCTTCAGGTCGGCCTTCAGTGTCTTGCCCTTGGCGTCGGGCTTCAGGGGAGCCTGTTCATCGGGCCGCATACCGAGCGTGTTGCGCGCTTCCCGGTCGGCCGTGACGAAGTTTAGCCACGGGATCACGCCCAGCGTGTAGTACGCCTGCTTGTTCTTCGGGTCGAGCGCGATGACCTTCTTGTTCCACTCTTCCGCTTTGGCCATATCGTCAGCCATCGTCGGGCCTTTTGTGTTGCCCCGATTGAAGTACAGGCTGGCGACAGACTGCGTGGCGAGCAGATTCTTCGGATCGTCCGCCAGAACCTTGTTGAACTCTTCCATCGACGCCGACCAGAACTTGTTGTTCTCAGGCGTATCGGTGCCGGGAACCCACTGCTGTTCGTACGCCGTGGCGAGATAGACGCGGGCCACGCCGAAGGTAGGATCCGCATCAATGGCGAGACGGAACTCATCGGCCGCCTGCGAATAGGCGCCCGTCTTGAACGCGTTCACCCCTTGATTCAGGTGATCGCGCGCCTTGAGCTGGTTGCAACCAGCGGTTGTCAGCGCCACGCACAGTGCCGCTCCGAACAGAGCAATACCCGCCGGCTTCAATCCGTTTGTCCGGATCTTAAGAGGCATCATTGGCCGAGTTCCACCTTTGGAGTCATGAGACCAACCTTATCGACGCCAGCCGAGTGCGCGATATCGATAGCGCGCGCAACCATCTGGAAGTCGAGATCCGGATCGCCTTTGACAAACGCTACCTTTTCGGCGCGGAGCTTGAAGATATCGACCAGCCGGGATTCCAAATTATTCCAGTCGGCGTCGTCGTCGTTAATTTTGACCTTACCGGTTTTGTCGATGACGATGACGACGGTATGATCATCCGGTTGCTGCGGCGAGTTTGGCGGTGGCGGCTGAGGCGCCAGCGCATCAAGGCCATGCGGAACGACCGGAGAAATCGCCATGAAGATAATCAGCAGAACAAGCAGAATATCGATCATGGGCGTCATGTTGATATCGCCCTTGGGTCCGCCGCTGGACCCTCCTACTGCCATTGCCATACGAGTAGCTCCTTATAGAATTCCGATTCAGTCATCATCCGCGGGTCTCGGAGCCGGCGTGCGGAGCCGGCGTGAGCGGGCGGAAAAAATCCTTTTATTTCTTTTGGCCCTGGAGTGCGGTCATGTCCTGATCGGCCAGCAGACCGAGCTGATCGACGCCGCCCGAACGCAGATTGTCCACAACTTCCTCGACCTTGCCATACTTAGCCCGTGCGTCAGCGCGCAGGAAGACGGTCTTATCAACGCGGTTCTGCAGAAGGTCGCGGACTTTCGGGGCCAGATCGTCCGGATTCAGTCTTTCGAGACCCGGGCTGAGGAACACCTGGCTGTCGCGCGTGATTGAAACCTTCACTGCGTCTTCTTTGTCCGCGTCCGGCAGTGCTTTTGGATTGCGGGCAATCGGCAGATCAATGTTCGCGCCTTTGTTGAGCATCGGCGTGATCACCATGAAGATAATCAGCACCACGAGCATCACGTCAACCATGGGGGTGACGTTGATATCCGCTACCGGCGGCGGAGCTGCTTTTAATTTCATTCTGCTATCTCCTGAGTGGATTCCTGGAGCCGGCCGAACTTCCCCGCGGCGCGGCTTTGCGCGCCCTGTTACGGGCAGCGCAGCCGCCGCCGCGAGAGTCCAATCAACTCGCTGTTCTGCTTACTTACGCGTGCCGGCTCTGGCTTCGGAGCGCTTCACGAAGTAGTCGAGCAGTTCCGAACTGGAGTTGCCCATTTCCACGTCGAACGCATCTACGCGACCGGTGAAGTAGTTGTACATCCAGACCGCGGGCACCGCGACGAACAGACCGATAGCGGTGGTCACGAGGGCTTCCGAAATACCACCGGCGATCGCGCCGATACCGGGAGTCTTTTGAGCGGCCATCGTCTTGAACGCGTTGATGATGCCGACGACGGTACCGAACAGACCGACGAACGGGGCAGTGGAACCGATGGTGGCCAGCGCGCTGACGCCACGCTTCAGTTCGGCGTGCACAATGGCTTCGGAGCGTTCGAGAGCGCGGCGGGAAGCTTCAATTTCCTCACCGGAAATCTGCGAAGCGCCCTGATGCGCCTGGAATTCCTGAAGACCGGCAACCACGACCTTGGCGAGGTGGCTCTTCTTGTAACGGTCGGCAACCTTGATGGCTTCATCGAGCTTGCCTTCGCGCAGAGCGCCCGCCACGGCCGGCGCAAACTGACGGCTCTGTTTGCGGGCCGCGTTAAACGCCATAATACGGTCGATCATGACGCCGATCGACCACGCCGACATCAGGAACATAACGATAACGACCGCTTTGGCGAGACCGCCCATCTGTTCCCAGAGGTGGCGGAAATCCCATCCCGGCGCGCCGGCTTCCTGCAAAAGCATGAACGCCCAAACCTGCATCTGTAAAAGCATTTGTCCTTGTTCTCCTGCGAGTTGATTTTATTCAGCTATTCCTGCCCGGCAGCCGGCCAGGGCTGGCCGCCGGTATCCGCACACTTCTTCCGAATCTGATCCGACTAATTGGTCAAACTAAAGTTCACGTCAATGGTAGTCAGCACTTCGACCGGTGAGCCGTTCAGCATGGTGGGCTTATACCGCCACTGCTTCACCGCTTCGGTCGCTGCCTGTACCAGCAGCGGCGGGGCGCCGGGAAGAACTTTCAGATCCTTGATCGTCCCTTCTTCCGAAATGGTCGCCTCGAACCGGACGGTTCCCTGCTGGCGGGCCATCTTCGCCAGCGGAGGATAAACGGGCTTCACGGCATTGATGAGATTGGCGGCCTGAACCTGACCACCGACTCGCTGCGGGCCAACCGGCTTCGGCGGCGGTGGCGGAGCCTTCGGAGGAGGAGGCGGCGCGGCGGCCGGCAGGCCACCGATAATTCCACCCAGCGCTCCACCAGCCATGCCGCCAGGAACGCCACCGATCACGCCCGTGGCGAGTGGCGCTTCTTCTTCGGTCACCATCAGGACTTTCTGGGGGACCGACTTGGGAGCGATTAACTGATTGGCAACGAACTGACGCGGAGCCGTATGCACGACCTTCACCACCTGCGGAGGTGGAGGAGGCGGCGGCGGGGGCGGAGGAGGCGGGGCAACAAGGAAGCTCGAAAGCTGCGCCCCAGGCATCGTCTCGTAATAGATCAGCGGGATGACCACCAAAACGCCGATCAGCACGATCTGTATCAAAAACGACAACATGATCGTGTAAGGCTTTTTGGTTTTTCCCACGCCATCAACGAATGTTTGTTCAAACATGGTTTCCCTCTTTTCAGCTTCGCCTTTGAGCGAGCCGGAATATCAACCCTCAACTGGTTGCTCAACCTGCAACCAGAGGTCCGGCGCTTCCCTGCGGCCCGTAATTCAGGCCCGATACAGCGCCTCACATCATACAACAAAGAACCTGCTTCGGGAAAACCATCCGGTCTCTGCGGACCGGTTTTTTCTTATCTGACTTTCCCGATTTTCTTTCCCTTCACTTCAGAAACCGTCTTGCCCTTCACGTCAGCAACCTGCTTCGCCGTGGGCGCCACAACAGGCGCCGTCTTTCTTCTCGCATCCGCGAAGTTATGCCAGAACAGCACAATCGGGCTCGCCACAAACACCGACGAATAAGTCCCAATCAGAATACCGACAACCAGCGCAAAAGCAAAGCCGTGCAGTACCGGGCCACCCTTGAGATACAACGCAATCACCGCTAGGAAGGTCAGACCGGAAGTCATCACCGTTCTGCTCAGCGTCTGGTTAACGCTCCGATTAATCAGATCCGCAAGACTGTCGCGGTTACTCAGGTGACTGTTTTCGCGAATACGATCGAAGATCACGATCGTGTCGTTCATCGAATAACCAACGAGGGTCAATAACGCCGCGATCACTGTCAGCGTGATCTCTTTCCCGAACAGCGAGAAAAGTCCAATGGTGATGATCGTATCGTGAAGGCAGGCGATAACCGCTCCCACCCCATAGATCCACTCGAACCGGAACCAGATGTAAACCAGCATTCCGGCAAGCGCAAGCAACGTGGCGTTCACGGCCTGTGTGCGAAGCTCTTCGCCCACTTTCGGGCCGACGATCTGAATATCCCGCCCCGCGTTATATGGCGCGAGATAACATTCCTGATTCAACACCGTAAGCACCTGCGGTGTCAAGCCAGGCGCGCCCTTCAGTTGGTCAAAGTTTGTAATCAACCCACCGTTGTCTTTGTCGCGCTTCGCTGCAACCGATTTCATCAGGTCCTGCACCTGCGCATCGGAGAGTTGCGCGCCCGCCGCTTGCAGCGGTCCAGCCAACCGCGCCGCCAATTGATCAATGGTCGCGTTATTGAAATCGAGCTTGCCGTTGTTGGGCTGTCCGAATGTCTTCGCGAGCGTATCGAACACCAACTGACGGTTCTTCGCGAGCGTTTGATCGTCACCACCTTCGGTGCCGATCACGATCGAGTTCGTCGTATTGGTTGAACCACCCTCTATCGATTGGACGGTTGGCGTGCTCGAAAGAACAGCGCCCAGCGCGGAACGCACCTTCTCGACCGTCTGCACGTCGGGATAGGTAGCGAACTTGACCGTGATTTCCATTCCGCCCTTAAACTCAATCCCCAGCTTCGGTCCCCCGTGAAGGGCCAGGCTGAGCAGCCCGGCAACACTCAGAACCAGCGAGGCTCCGATGAAAGGCCACTTCCACCGGAGAAAATCAAAATTGGTCTCTTTGAATAATTCCATCTATCACTGCCCGCCGGCGGCCCGGTCGAACTGTGCCACTGGGTAGTGACACCGGCCGCCATCAAATTGTTCCTTTAATCTTTTTTCGTATCGAGCGCCGCAGCTTTTTCCTGCCGCGCTTTCCCTGCCGAAGCGAATCAAAAAACTTATCACATCCAAATCACCGGCGCCGGAAATCCGTGCGCCGATCAGATGCTGAGTTCCGCGAGTTCCTTACCAGACGTTTCCCAATCGAAGATGACGCGTGATACCCAAACGGCCGTAAACACGTTCGCAAACAAACCAATCACCAGCGTGACGGCGAAACCTCTCACCGGTCCGGTACCGAACAGGAACAGAAACAGACAGGAAACGATCGTGGTCACGTGCGTATCGACGATCGTCCACCACGCCTTCCCGAATCCCGCGTCGATCGCGGCGGGGATCGTCTTGCCCGCCCGCAACTCTTCACGGATTCTTTCGAAAATCAGCACGTTGGAATCGACGGCCATACCGACCGTCAGAATGATGCCTGCGATGCCTGGCAGCGTCAGCGTCGCGCTGAAGTAAGCGAGCGCGGCAATCAGGATAACCGTGTTTAACAGGAGCGCCAGCACCGCGTTGATGCCCGCCCGCTTGTAATAAATGAGCATGGCCAGAATCACCGCCAGAAGACCGGCGACGCCCGCGTAGAGACCTTCATGAATCGAATCGGCGCCGAGTGACGGCCCGACCGTGCGCTCATTACCGAACGAAATACTCGCCGGCAGCGCGCCGGTCTTGAGCACCAGCTCGAGGTCGCTCGCTTCCTGCTGGTTGGCAAGGCCGTTGATGCGGCCTGAATCGCGGATCGAGCTCTGGATCACAGCGACGTTGATGATGTCCTTGTCGAGAACCACAGCGAGGTTATTCCCGATGTTGGACGAGGTAAACTTCTCGAACTTGTTGCCGCCGTCCTGGGAAAGCTTGAATGATGTCTCCCACCGGCCGGGCGAATCCGTATCGGCGGATGCCGTGGCGCTGCGAATATCCTGCCCGGTGATGACGGCTGTGCGATTCACCAGATACCAGCCATTCCCGGGGTATTGAAGAAGCTCGGTGCCGAGCGGAAGAATTCCGCCCTTGGCCGCCAGCGCCGCCTCGCGGCTCTGCGAAGGCCCTTCTTTCACCGCAACGACTTTCAACTGCGCGGTCTGGCCAATGAGATCTTTAACGTGCCCAGGATCATCCACGCCCGGCAGTTCGACGAGGATTTCGGCGTCCACTGTGGGATCGCCGTGCTCCTGCACCGTCTGTTCCGTGAGGCCGAGGGCATTGACCCGGCGTTCGATCGTCGCGATCGACTGATCCACCGTGTTCTTCTTCAGCTCGTTCACCGACGCAGGCTTCATCTTCAGGTAATAGTCGGTACTGTTGACGGGCGTGAGAATCCAGGAGTCGGAGGAGAGATCGGCCACCATGGAGCGGAACGCCGACGTCTTCGTCTGATCCACGCCCTTGATATTGATCTGGATGTTGCCGGTGTCCGCCACGGATTGCGGATCATTCCGGTCGAGGCTGTCGATCGTGATGTTGCGCGTGCGGGCTTCCGAGCGAATGGAGTCAATCAATCCATCCGCCTTCGTCTTCGCGGCATCCTGTGTATGGACGAAGAGCACCAGGTGTGTGCCGCCCTTCAGGTCAAGGCCGAGATGGATGCGCCTGCCGGCATTGGCTTCCGCCTCCGCGATGGATCTCGGGAAACCGATCACGCCAAAAATACAGGCGAGTATCGTCGCAATGATGACGCCTGTCTTGATTATCAAATTACGTTGCATGCTGATTCGTCTCTGTTCAATGCCGGCCGCTTCAAACCACGGCAGCGGCGCCTCATTTATTTTCGGGAAGCACCAGTGAATTCACCGCGGAGCGCGAAAACTGGAGCTTCACATTATCCGGCTTGACCCTTAATACTACCGTGTCCGTGTCGACCGAAACGATTGTACCCACGATGCCGCCATTGGTCGTTACCGTGTCCCCGCTTTTCAGGTTTTTCAGCATCTCCGCCGTCTTCTTTTTTTGCCGCTGCATGGGCATGAACAGAAGAAAGTAGAAGACGACCGCGATCAGAATGTAAGGCGCAAAGAGCGCGATCGAGTTGCCGGAAGCGGGTTGCGATTGCAATAAGAGCGAAAAAAGCACGGGATGCAGGTCTCTGTTTTCTCAGGATGAGGGCCGGAGGTTTATCTCCGTCAGCCGGCAAGTCCGCTGCTCGTTTGACGCGCTCGAACAGACTCCAGGTACTGTGGAAATTGACCCAATACGATAGACTGCCTGATCTCCCCCATGATGTCAAGGTAACGACGTATATTGTGGCGGGTGGCGAGGGAGGCAAAAAGGATCTCGCCGGCCTGAAAAAGATGGCGTAAGTAAGCCCGGGAATGGGTCTTGCAGGTGTAGCAGGAGCAATTCGGGTCGAGCGGGCCGTTGTCCTCTTTATAACGTGCGTGCTTGATGACCACACGGCCCCCGGATGTGAAGATCGAGCCATTGCGGGCATTTCGGGACGGCAGGACACAATCCATCATGTCGATCCCTCTGGCCACATATTCCGGCAGTTCGTCCGGCATTCCGACTCCCATGGCATAACGTGGCCGGTCTTTCGGCAGGAGCGGTTCGGAGGCGTCCACCATCTCCATGCTCAGCGGCCGGGGTTCTCCCACGGAGAGGCCGCCGATCGCGTAGCCATCGGCGTCAAGTTCCACGAGCCGAGCCGCGCACTCTTTTCGG
>DASYCD010000464.1:0-6655 GCA_036500405.1 Bryobacteraceae bacterium | reverse complement strand
CCCTTTTCCTGCATCAGGGACGCAGCGCGCTCACGAATTTCGGGATCGACGTAAAAGAAAGCTCCGATCCGGGTGGAACGGAAGATAAAGCCGCCCTGGTAGGAATCCGGCTCAATATCGTACTCAATGCCGGCTGTTTTGAGGGTATCTTCGAGTTTTTGCGCGTCCGCCAGAGTGCGCGCAATGTAGATGGGCTGTTCGCCTTCCATATCGTCACCAGCCGAAATGCATTTCAACTGCCACGCAGTCTGCATTTTCGTGAGAAAAAAGAGCCGATCACGAACTATAACAGACAGTGTCCCCCGCTCCTCGATTCAATTCCCCCCTCACGAATGAAGAAGAACTTTATTGGCTGGCGTTGCGGATGACGCCGGGGCTCGGCGCCCGGAGGTCGGGGTTGCTGCTTAAGCGATTCGGGGGCGTGCGGAACATTTTCCATGCGTCCGAAGCCGAGTTGGAGGGCGCTGGGGCGCCGGGAGCGCTGGCGCGGTCGATCGCCAGCGGGTGCAGCTTCGAAGACGCCGCCGCCCAGCAGCAGAAGGTTCTGGATGTGGGGGCGACGCTTGTCACGCTGGGGGACGGCCGCTATCCGGAGATGCTGCGGGGTATCTTTGACCCGCCGCCGGTCCTCTTTTGCCGCGGGCGGGTCGATCTGCTGGGAGCGGTGAATGTTGGGGTGGTGGGAACGCGGCATCCGACGCCCTATGGGGTGGCGGCGACTGAGCGACTGGCGGGGGATCTGGCCCGGGCGGGGGTGACGGTGGTTTCCGGAATGGCGCGGGGGATCGACACGGCTGCCCATAAGGCCACGCTGTCGGTGGAGGGGACGACTATAGCGGTGCTGGGCTGTGGGGTGGATATCGTCTATCCGTCCGAAAATCGGAAGCTGGCGGCCGAGATTGCGGCCAAGGGGCTGATCGTCTCGGAGTTCCCGATGGGGGCGACCGCCTTCCCTCAGAATTTCCCGATCCGGAACCGGATCATCAGCGGGCTGAGCGTGGGGCTGCTGGTGACGGAGGGGGCGCAGTACAGCGGTTCGTCCATCACCGCCCGGCTGGCAATGGACCAAAACCGGGATGTGTTCGCGGTCCCGGGCAACATCACTTCCAAAATGAGCTGGGGGCCGAACCTTCTGATCAAGCAGGGGGCGAAGCTGGTGCAGGACTGGAACGACGTGGTGACGGATCTACCGGTCGCGGCGCAACAGAGACTGATTGAGGCCGGGCGGCAAAGGCTTCTGAATCAGGGACTTGGATTGGGGGTTGCAACCGAGGCGGCCCCAGGCGCATCAGATGCTCCAGACCCCGCTCAGAGGATCAACCGCGTAGTGCTCCGGCAATTAAAGGTGGACGAAGCGGTCCATCTGGACAAGCTTGTCGAGACCTGCGAGGAGGTTTCGCCGTCTGAGATTATCGCCTCTCTGTTCGAGATGGAGATCCAGGGTCTGGTGAAGCAACTGCCGGGTCGTAACTTTATTAAAGTGTGGTAGCCCAAGGCGGGCAGCGACGGCGGTGGTTTATGCTGAAAAAGCAATTTTATGGCAAAAGCTCTGGTCATCGTCGAATCGCCCGCGAAGGCGAAGACGATTAATAAGTATCTCGGGAAGAACTTCGTTGTTAAAGCCTCCATCGGTCATATCAAGGATCTTCCCAAGAAGAACCTCTCGGTGGATGTGGATAACGGTTTCCGCCCGACCTACGAGGTGATCGAGGGCAAGAAGAAGCTCCTGCAGGAACTGAAGGATGCCGCAAAAAAGGTCGAGACCGTCTATCTGGCGGCTGACCCTGACCGCGAGGGCGAGGCGATCTGCTGGCATCTGGAAGAAGAACTGAAGCCGAAGAAGGCCAGCGAAGGCCCGAAGTTCATGCGGCTGATGTTCAACGAAATTACAAAGTCGTCGATTCAGAAGTCGCTTGAGAAACCGACGCTCGTCGATCTCAATCTGGTGAATGCCCAGCAGGCGCGCCGGGTTCTGGACCGGCTGGTGGGCTACAAGATTTCTCCGCTTCTTTGGGACAAGGTGCGGCGAGGGCTGTCGGCTGGGCGTGTTCAGACGGTTGCGGTGCGCGTGATTGTGGAGCGCGAGCGCGAAATCCGGGCGTTCGTCAAGCAGGAATACTGGACGCTCGACGCCGATCTGGCCGCTAAAAAGCCGCCGCATTTCGATGCCAGGCTGGCGAAGAAAAATGACGAAACGCCGGTGGTTTCGACCCAGGCGGAATCGGACGCGCTGGTGGCCGATATCGATGGCCAGGCGTTCCTGGTCAAGTCGGTGGGGACGAAGGAAAAGCGCCGGAATCCGGTGGCTCCGTTTATTACCTCAACGTTACAGCAGGATTCGTCGCGCAAGCTGCGATTCAGCGTGAAGCGCACGATGATGCTTGCGCAGCAGCTTTACGAAGGCGTGGAGATCGGGACGGAAGGGCTGGTCGGTCTCATCACTTATATGCGTACCGACTCGGTGCGCGTTTCGGACGACGCGCTGACGGAAGTTCGCGAGTATATCGGCGGCAAGTTCGGCAAGGAATATCTGCCGGAGAAGGCGAACGAGTACAAGACGAAGAAGGCGGCGCAGGATGCGCACGAAGCGATTCGTCCGACTTCGGCCATGCGTACTCCGGAAGAGATGGCCGCCTATCTCGCCGAGGACCAGCTCAAGGTCTACAAGCTGATCTGGATGCGGTTTCTGGCTTCGCAGATGAACCCGGCGGTGTTCGATCAGACCACGATCGACGTCAACGTGGAAGGAAAGTCGAAAGCGGCTTATTCATTCCGGGCGACTGGCTCGGTGATGAAGTTCGACGGCTTCCTCAAAGTTTACGAAGAGGGCAAGGACCAGAAGGACGAAGACGACGAGGAGCTGAAGCATAAGCTGCCGATGGTGGTGGCCGGCGAAGAGCTCAAGCTTCGCGGACTGAAACCCGAGCAGCACTTCACGGAACCGCCGCCTCGCTACAACGAAGCGACGCTGGTGAAGAAACTGGAAGCCGATGGCGTGGGTCGGCCTTCCACGTATGCGTCGATTCTCTCCACGATTCAGGAACGCCAGTACGCCACCAAGGAAGGCGGGCGGTTCAAGCCGACCGAGCTGGGGATGGTGGTGACCGACCTTCTGCTCGAGAGCTTCTCCGACATTTTCGATACGCGCTATACGGCGCGCATGGAAGACGATCTCGACAACATCGAAGAAGGCAAGCTCGATTGGCGCGAGGCCATGAGCGAGTTCTACGAGCGGTTCACGAAGGACCTGGAAACCGCCGAGACGCAGATGACGAACATCAAGCGGATGGAGAAACCCACCGATTTGACGTGCGACAAATGCGGCAAGCCGCTGGTGATCAAGTGGGGCAAGCATGGGAGCTTCCTCGCGTGTACCGGATATCCGGAATGCACGTATACGCGCGAGCTGACGGTGGACCTGCCGGATATCGAAACGGCCGATTTATCCGATCAGGGCGATGAGGAATACTGCGAGAACTGCGGACGTCCGATGGTGCTCAAGAAGGGCCGGTTCGGGACGTTCTATGCATGTTCGGGATATCCGGACTGTAAGACAACGAAGCAGATTGGCGGATCGCAGAAGAAGCCGGACGTGACGCTGGATGAGAAGTGTCCGAGTTGCGGCAGCAATCTGGTGCAGAAGTATGGGCGGTTCGGCGAGTTTACGGCGTGCAGCAGCTATCCGACGTGCAAGTTCGTCAAGCAGAAGACGATTGGGGTGAAGTGCCCGGAATGCTCCGAGGGCGATGTGGTGGAACGGCGGTCGAAGCGCGGGAAGACGTTCTTTGGCTGCAGCCGGTATCCGGATTGCAATTTCGTAGCGTGGGCGCGGCCGGTGGCGGAGAAATGCCCGGAGTGCGGGAGCCCGTATATGGTGGAGAAGTATCTGAAGGCGGGGGCGTTTTATCAGTGCCCGAATGGAGAATGCAAGTACAAGCGGGAGTTCACGCCGACGCCCCTTGAGGAGAAGCCCGAGGATCCGGGAGCGGCGGCGTAAGTCTCAATCCGGCGCTACAATTGAGTTGTGGCATTGGCCCGGAAAGCAGCAAAGCAGGTGACGCAGCAGTCCTTTCGTGAACGTGTCCGCATGCATGTGTTCGACACGTTTGGGGAAGAGGCCAAGGCCGTTCACTGGCTGAATCGACGAAACCCGCTGTTTGCGGGAAAGACTCCGGCTGAGGCTTTAGAGACCGACCCTGAATCCGTTGAGCAGGAACTGACCCGCATTGATCACGGTATTTTTGTCTGATCGTTTATAGATTGACTCGCCAACGCTATTCCGCACTGGATGGCGAAGGCGCCCGGCGCGTTGGCGGCCGGTGCAACAATATCGGAACTGCGGCAGTGTATACCTCTGAACACGCATCCCTCGCGGTGCTGGAAGTCCTCGTTCATCTCGACAAGTCGGAGTTGCCGAGCGACTACGTCCTGATGGCCATTAAGATTGGAAATCGGGAGATACCCGAAGGCACGGCGGAAGCGGCGCGTGATGCTGGCACGAGGAAGCTTCATCCTGTCTTTCGAGTGCCGTCGATTGTGGTACCGCGCGAGGCGAACTACATTCTCTACCCTGAGACTCCGGGATTGCGGAAACGAATCCTCTTTGTCGAACCGTTTTCATTCGATGCGCGGCTGTTCCTGCCAGTTCAAGTCATCAAATAAAGTCAGTTGCCCGGCGCCGCGAGCCTCAGGTCATTGGGCATATCGTCGGGCTCAGTCCACAGTTCAATCACCTGGGGCAGCGAGATGACAAACACGGCAAGCCATGAAAGGATCATGGGGCTATCCGTCAGCGTGTCCCTCCATCCGCCGGCGGCGATTGCCAACCATCCCGTTTCAGTTCGCGTGTCCACCGAATTATTTCGTGTTAGCATTGCCGGCTATGGCAACAGAATCAGAGGTTCTAAACGCTCAGATGGAACGTGAGCACGCACTATGGCGACGTGCCACCAGATTCTATGCGTCACTTTCTATAGTGTTGCGTCTCATTATTATCGTCGGCAGCGCTATTGGAGCTTCACAGGAAGCGTTCCGATCAGCATTAAGCGCAAACTATTCATTGTTGCTGCCGACCATAGCGCTCTCCGTGGCAATTGCTGCTGCGCTCGATTCCTGGTTAAAACCGAGAGACAAGTGGAAGGGATTCATGAGAGACTCCACGGAATTGGATGCGCTCTTCGTGGCGTGGGCTGGCGCTAAGGTAAAGGGCGATACCAGTGGCATCCATGCGGAATTTAAAAGACTGCGAGAGCGCCACCTGAACGACAATGTTTACTGACATGACAGCTTTCCGATAGCCGCACGCCCTCTTGCCGCTCATCCGGGGCTCCGTCGAGAAGGCCGCCATTCACTTCATCACGCCGAAGGATTTCCTCCTGCTTTCGATCGGGCCGATCAGTTAGCGCGGTATCAATTCCCAGCTGGACGTTCCACGTGGTCTATCACCAACTTCTCCACCAGGCCTTTCGCCGGCTCCAGACGAAACCCGAGCGCTTCGGGCAGCGCGGTGAAGACCGATTCGTCGTCTCCGGACGGTAGCGGAGCCATCGATGGGCGCTTGAGGTCAGGGAGTGTCAGGTCGTAGTTCCCGGTGAGGCCCGTCTTGTCGATCACTGGTCTGCCCGCCATGTTCGGGAGAATCGTTTGGGCCAGGATAGCCATCGAGATGCCCTTGTACTGTATTCCGTCCGGGCTCGGCACGACCCTGACGTTGGTCCCGAGCATCCCACCGTCCGAATTCACGGTCTCCGTCTGCTGGAACTTTGGACCGCTCTTCGCGACTACCATGTTGTAAACCGGCGCCTCTTTATTCTCGTAGTGGGTCACGACCTTGAACCGATCCGCCAGCATCGCCTGCAACATGGCGCGGAGCATTGTCTGCCTCATTTCCGGCTTCTGCCAGTTGGCCAGGTCCGTCTCTCCGACCTTCGCCACAATGTCCCAGGCCTCGTCTGACAGCCAGTGCGGCGCTCCCTCAATGAGGTCTCCGCGCAGCAGTCCTGTTTCGTTCGGCCGGGGATATGCCCATTGAAAAATGCTGATCAGGGGCAATCCGATTGAACGGAAACCGTTCGGTGTCGGGCCAGGGCGCTCGACCGGGCCACTTGCCGCAGTGTGCTGCCTGATCGAAACAACCTCAAATGCCGGGCGTTCCCCTGCAGGCATCACACCGCACAAAACAGTGGCCGCGAGCGCCAACCGCAGTTCAGGGCAGATATTCATCGGGAGTCAGGCGACCGTCGCCGTTCCTGTCAAGTGCCTGGAGGGACACCGAAGAATTGGCAATTTCCCCGGCGGAGAGCTCTCCGTTGCGATCCGTATCGATTGCCGCCAGGACCGGGTTGCGGCTGATAAACGCGGCGGGATGGGGGCTCTTTGCGGCGGCGCCGCATTCCCACAGGTCGAGTTTGCCGTCATGGTTTCGATCGAGCGTTCGCAGGGCCGCTGGCGCGAGGATGAGTTCCCTGCCCGAGATGGTGTAATCGCCATCGGCGTCGAGCACTTTCATGACCGGCAGGAATTTGAAGTAGGCGATCGCGAGTTTCTTCCAGGGATCCGCAACCGGTTCGGGGAGTTGTACCGCTGTGTTGAGATCCTGCCCTTCGAGTGAGGATTTCGATATGGGGAACAGGCTCTCCGCGGAGCGTTCCATTCC
>DASYCD010000463.1:0-6391 GCA_036500405.1 Bryobacteraceae bacterium | reverse complement strand
TGGCTCCCCGGCATGGATTCGAACCACGATTCACGGCTCCAAAGGCCGCTGTCCTACCATTAGACGACCGGGGAATTCAGGTGGGATATGGCTATGGTGACATGTGAACCACAGCGTTTCTTCCAGTCTATCAGGGCGTCGCGCGATTATCGAATCTGCTTCACGGCGATTCGGCCGTCACTCTCCCAGGCGACCACCGCGCCGCCATCCGTAAACGCCGATATCGCTGGAAACGCGCCCTTCGAACCCATCGTCTGCGCGGCGCCTGCGCCTGGCGCGAAAATCTCAATCGACTCCGGTGTTGTCCAGACCACGTATGCGCCTCGCGCATTCGCCGCGATCGCCACATCTGTTCCCTGGCCAATCTCTTTCTCCGCCTCACCGGGACGATCCAGATATACCGAGTGCTCCCGCCGCCATCCCGTCACCACTCCAGAACCCGACACAGCAATGCCGCCGCCGTCCATCGGACACGCGTTGAGTTTCCACGTCCCGCTCCCCAGTTTCTGCGCCGCACCGAAATGGAGCCCATCGCTCGAACGCGCCATATACATATCGCGCGATCCATTCAGCCAGTTGCGGAACATCACCGCAACGCCGCCGTGCTCATCGAATGTCACCGACGGATGGCAGCACTCGCAAATTGTTTGATCCGCGGAAGCGTAGATCAGCGAATTGCGCGACCACGTTTTTCCCGCATCCTTCGACAGCGCCCCATACAACTGCGTCTTTCCAGTCCGCTTATCCAGCCATACAGGGAAAACCCGGCTCTTCGAATCCGCCGCGAGACTGTGCAACCCCTCCGTCGGCGCGCCCGGCACATCATTCACAACTGTCCCGCTTGACCAGGTTTTTCCACCGTTGACGGACCGCCACGCGACCAGATCGCCGTCCGATGGCAGACCATGTGCATGCGCGCCCTCTGCCGCGGTCTTCCCGGTCACCGCCGTGATCACGATCGCGGAACCGGCGAACGCGATGCGCGGGCCGCGATGCCGCGTCAGCGGCACCACCGTACCTTCGCCCACGCGCACTGGCGCGCCGAACGTCTTGCCCCGGTCATCCGATCGCTGGAAATAAATCGCATGTCCCGAGCCGTACGCCAGCGCTACTGTCGAGCCATGGATCGCCAACTGCGGCTCACGCGCCGGTTCTCCGTTCGATGCCGGTCCGAGCGAAAGCGCGACCAGCGACAACGCCATCAGGAAGTGCATCCATTCCTCCTAAAACGCAAACCGCAATCCGAACTGAAAACCGCGCGGATCCCCCACCGCCGTCACCTGCCGGAAATTCGACGAAGGAGCCGAGGGATACGCGCCCGTCCCAAAATTTCCGTTCAGACTCACGCCATTCACATGGTTCGTGAGATTGAATCCTTCCGCCAGCGCCGTCATCCGCAGGCGTTCCGTAAGAGCGAACGTGCGGCTCAGCCGCGCCCCCAGCGTCAGGAAATCAAACCCGTCGCCTGCGTTGCGATTGATGAAGACCCCATTCACGGTGGGCCGCGCCGCTGTCCCCTGTACAGTTGTTGCGCCTGTCGTGATGTTGAACGGCAACGGCGAATAGTACTGGAACATCGCATTAAGCGAGAATCCGTGGCTCAGCTTTTCCCACGCTGTCCTGCCGCCCGCGAGTGGCGTGTGGATTGAGCCGTCCATCGTCAGCCGATGCCGCTGATCGTCGTCCGACCGTCCGTAGTCCCGCCAGATATCGAAATTGTCGATCGGCGAACTGAAGAAGAATTCGCCGACGTTATCGAGCGCTTTCGAATACGTGTACGAGATCCGGTAATTGCTCCAGCCTGACGGCCGCTGCACGAACGAAAGCTGCAGCGCATCGTAATGCGAATCCGCCAGCGAGGAATACTGGCTGTCGTTCGCAATCAGCGGATTCGGACGGCACCCATTGTTCGTTCCGGAAGCCGCGCATGTGGGCACATTCTGATTCACGGAAATGATGAGATGCTCCCCACGCACGTGCTGATACCCGGCGCTGATCGTCGTCGCGGCGCCCAGTTGCTGTTCGATTTCGAGGTTCCCCTGCTCGGAATACGCATTCTGCATATGCGGATCCATGGTGGAGAAATTGAAGAGCACACCCGCGGGCAGCGTCAGGCTGCTGAGAGTCGCGGGGAACACCGGCGCGCCCGCCTGCGTGGGTGACAGGCTTACGCTGATCTGCGCCAGGTTGGCCGGATCGATCGTATTGTTCGCGGAGAGGATCGCATTCGCCAGCGCTCGGAGCGGTACGCGATCGTAGAACAGACCATAGCCACCGCGCACGATGGTCTTCCGCGATCGAAACGGCGTCCAGGCAAAGCCCGCGCGCGGAGAAACATTGTCCGTGTCGGTGTGAATCGTCTGCAGGAACTGCAGATCGTAACGCACCCCGAGATTCAGCGTCAGCGCGTTGCTGACTTTCCACTCATCCTGCGCGTACAAACCCACGTTCGGATTGGTCTGGTCGACGCGGCTCGTGTTGAACGTTTGGGTGAAGCCCAGATTGTTGTATGCGCCGGAAAGAAAATTCGCGAGCGATGAAAACGAGTAGCTCCCGCGATATGACCGCGGATAATCGATCGTGTCGTCGTTGTAGATGTACTCCACGCCGGCGCGAAGCGCGTGCGGTCCCGCCTGGTAGGAGAAATTATCCACGACTTGCGCCAGCTTGTTATGCCGGCCGGTCGGTGAGCCGGAAAGCGTTCCAAACGTGGCAACACCGGAGATCGCGACCGCCGGGCCCACGGGATCGGAAGGCATCGCATCCAACCCGCTGTACCAGAACTCCCCGCGCGATTCATTGACGGCCCGCGAGGAAACCGAATAAACATTGCTTACCGCGACAACCTGATCGGTGTCATCCAGATTCGCGGAAGACGTCGCCGCATTCAGCCCGCCCGCGCCGCGCGAATTCAGGCTCGTGACGTGATAGAGGCTATAACGCGCGGTCAGTTGGTCCTTCTCGCTGAAATGGTGGTCGACCTTGCCGAGGAAGTTCGTGATGTGAACCGGATTTGGATAGATCCCGGTCGCGACCTGCGAACCCGGATATCCGAGCCCCGCAAGGCGCGCATTGATCGCCGCGACGTTCGCCGGCGCAATCGTCACCAGGCCGGACTGATTCAGTTCGCGTTGCTCGAAGTTCGCGAAGTAGAAAGTCCTGTCATGCACAACGGGTCCGCCCAGGCTGGCGCCGTACTGCGCCTGAGTCATCGGCAGCGCGCTGTGCAGCAGCGCGTTCGACGCGTTCAGCGCCGTGTTGCGCAAAAAGCCGTAAGCATCGCCGTGCAGAGTGTTTGTGCCGCTCTTTGTCACCAGATTCACGTAACCGCCCAACGCGCGGCCAAACTCGGCCTGCCCGCCGGAGGTCACCACCTGAAGCTGCTCCACCGTATCGAGCCCGTAGAGCGCGCCGGTCAGACCCGACGCGTCGTCGTTATCGGAAAGCCCATCCACAATCACGCTGTTCGAAAAATTGCGCTGGCTCCCGATCGAAATTCCCTGGCCGGGCGCCGCGCCTGTTTCGGCGAACAGCTGATTCGACGCCGTATTCGTCGGCGAAACGCCTGGTACCAGCAGCGCGGCATCGAAGAAACTGCGGCCATTTAGAGGCAGCTCGGCAATCTCTTTCTGCGTAACCGTCCCCGCAATCTGAGAACGAGCCGCTTCGAGCACCGTCGAATTCTCCGTCACGTTGACGGTCGTCTCTGACGCCGCAATCGCAAGAGAAAAAGGAACATCGAACGCCGAGCCGATCGTCAGCGTCAAATCCCGCGTCGCGTCAGCAAAGCCCGTCTTGTGCGCCTTCAATTCATAGGGACCAACCTTCAAATACGGAAAACGAAACCGGCCGTCCGCGCCCGTGGTCACAGTGGCTGTCACGTTCGTATCGGTATCCCGCGCTGTGACAGTAGTGGCTGTAATGGCCTCGCCGCTCGGGTCCGTAACACGGCCCGCAATACTTGCATTGTTGATAGACTCCTGCGCCGTCAGTACCGCGCATGCGGCGAGTGGCAGCAGAAGAATCCTCGATGAGAACACCGAAAAATCCCCTTTCGTACTTCGACTGAAATCAAGGAACAGCTGATTTAAGCGAAGCGCGAAGGAGGACCGCGTGTGGTGTGAGTCGACGTCCGCCGCGTATCCGGCAGAAGTTCAGGCAGCGATTGGAGCGCTGTCACCGGAAGCGCAACGCTGCGACCACCGCTCCGGGTTGCGGCCAGCAGTTTCTGATTGTTTGCCGCGAGCAGCGAACCCTGCGTCTGGAATGGGCAGTGGGCGCGAAGCCCAGGCCTGCCATGGGTGGAAATTTCCACCCCCATCTCGCAGTGATGTTTGCCGTTGCGCAGGCAGCACGCGGGTACATCGGACTTCGCCGCGGACGCAAGCACCGGCGAGACCAGCGAGAGGCTGATCAGAACCAGGAGCAGCGATGCGAGGAGACGACGCATGAACGGCTTTTCTTCATTATTACCTGACGGCCCAGCATGCTTTGTCATGCGCGAAAATCTCCAGATGACATTTGTGGCGATTCTCACCGGCCGTTTGCTAATCTGAACGAAATGGCGTCGTCTCTGCGGCCCGGCGAAATCACCTATTACGAGGAGCTCGGCGTCGAAGAGAAGGCTTCCCCGGAGGAGATTCGCGACTCATTTCGCGCGCTCGTACGTCTTCTCCATCCCGACCAGCAATCAGACCCTCAGCTCAAAGAGATGGCTGAGCGCCAGATGCGAAAGCTCAACCGCATTTACGCGGTTCTCTCCGATTCGGAACGCCGTGCTGCCTACAATCAATCGCTCAAGCAGCCGCGCCATGCGGCCCCGATCATCGTGTTCAGCGGCGCCGATGGCAATCTTAAAAAGCTGATCGTTCGTCTGGTGGCGATCACCGGCATCGTGCTCAGCTCCGCGCTCCTCATCTGGTTCATGGCGACCTCCAGTAACAACGATGGCCGGACGCAGGAAGCGCACGCGTCATCCGGCCGGAATTCCGATGCCCCCGCGGACGGCGCCGATCAGATCGCGCGTCTTCGCGATCAGCTCCGCTCAGCCGAAGCCGAGCGCGATTCCGCGCTCGTGCAGCTGGAAAAGATTGGTGGCAAGGCCGCGGTCGCCAAAGCCGAGGAGGAACCCGCGGCCAACCCCGCTCGGTTTGCCGGCCTCTGGTTTTTCAGCAGGGGAAACGGCTCCGCGTCGCTCGGCGGCAAGTCCAGATATCCCCCCGAATACATCGACCTCCGCGTTTCTGAAAAAGACGGCGTGCTCCACGGCCAGTATCACTCGCGGTATCAGGTGCTCGATCGCGCGATCTCGCCAGACGTCGATTTCACGTTCACTGGTACTCCCGCGGGCAATGCGCTGAATGGCGCGTGGCAGGGGCCGGGCGGCGCAAGAGGAAAAGTGACTCTGAAGCTCGTCTCGGCCGGAACCGTCGATCTTACGTGGTCAGCCAATGAACTCGGCAGCCTGCAGTGGCTGACGAACGGCGACGCGACGCTCTTAAGAAAATAGGCTAAGAAGGATCGGCGCCGTATGCGGCGTCATCCACGTACCACGCCATTGCGGGCGATTCGATTTGCGACGGCCGTCGCATCGGGTCCGGCGGTTCGCGCAGTACGCTTCGCAAGGCATCTGCTTTGTCTTCGCCGCTGACCAGACACAGGGTCTGGCGCGCACGCTCCAGCACGCCGCGCAGAAGCGTCACGCGATGCTGTTTCATCTTCTCCACCCAGACCGCCGCCGCGATATCGGTTTGGTTTTCGATCAGCGGTTCGCCGGGAAACAGACTGGCGGTGTGCATATCCGGACCCATGCCGCGCTGCAGCACGTCGAAGACGGGCAGTTCGTTACTGTTAAGTCCGAACACGCGACGGATCTCCGCGATATACGCAACCGCGGCTTCTTCCGGCGCCGATTCGCCAGCAATGCGGTGCACGTTCTCCGCCGGGATTTGAATCGCGTTCAGGAGTGATTCACGCGTCATCCGGTAATTGCTCTGGGTATCGCCGGGCGGGACCATCCGCTCATCCACCCAGAACAGCTGCACGCCATTCCAATCGAATTCACGCCGCGCCATCCACTCGAACATCAGCTTCGGCGTCGATCCGCCCGATATCGCCAGCATCGCGACGCCGCGCGCCTGTCGCGCATCGTTTAAAAGCGCAAGAATTCGGTCGCCGCACGCTTCCGCGGCTTCCAGCGCAGTAGGGTATCGGAATATTTCAGTGCTCATGCGGTGATACGGTTCAGGGCGCGTTCGAACGCGCGGTCGTGTACGACGAAACCCAGTTCTTCGTTGAGAAGTTGCTCTTCCGTGCCGCGCGGCATACTGGCGCGCTGCTTCAGTGCGCCGACCTCATACTCCGCTCCGCCGCGGCACAGCCGCACATAGAG
>DASYCD010000462.1:0-7893 GCA_036500405.1 Bryobacteraceae bacterium | reverse complement strand
CGGCAGGCGCGGCTTTCAGGATTGCCGGAAAATCGAGTACGCCGCTACCCACCTCTTTGAACGCCGTGGGCGGGACGTTCTCACTGAACTGATGTGGCGCGTCCTTCGCTTTATCCTTCAGGTGCAGCAGCGCGACGCGGCCCTTCCACTTCTTCAGTGTTTCCACCGGATCCTGTCCTGCGACGCTCAGCCAAAAGACGTCGGCTTCGAACTGAACGTATCTCGCGTCGAGGCGTTCCACGAAGATGTCGATGGGGCGGTGACCCGGCTGGCCGCCAAATTCGTAAGCGTGATTGTGATAGGCGAACTGCAAGCCCGCTTTTTTGCACTTCTGGCCCGCCATATTCATCATGTCCGCGGTGCGCCGATAAAAATCGTCACCCTCGCCGCGCGCACCCGGCGAGATGTAGGCGAGCGTGAAGTATTCCACGCCCACTTTCTTCGCGCTGGCGATGGCGTCATCGAGCGTCATCGGTTTGAGATCCGGATAAGGTTCCCACTTGCCGGTGACCAGCGGCGTTTCGATGTGGCACGAAATCGGCTTTAGCCCGTACTGCCGGATCTTCGAATCGAGCTGCACCAGGTCCGCGCGATTGCCCTCCACTTCCGTGTAACCGATCTCAGCCAGCGTCTTGAAAACGCGATCCGGCTCCTTCATCAGGATGTTGCGGACGGTGTAGAGTTGGGCGCCGAGCGGTTTCGGCGTCGCGGCTTGCAGGGTAGTGGCAGTCGCGGCCGCCGCTGCGGTTGCAAGCCATTCACGTCGTGTCAAGGGGTGGGCCATAGGTTTACAGACTATCAGGAATTTAGAATGGAACGGATATGTACATTTCCCGACGCGGTTTGCTGATCACCTCCTCCATCCTGATGTTGCTGGGCGCGGCGGCCCACACCGTTGGGAATCTGTTGCCGCCTTCGGATCCCGCGGTCGTCGGAATCTATGCTGCGATGAGGAGCTCATATCCGAAGCTGGGTATGGGAATGAATCCCTCCATGCTTGACGTCCACATGCTGCTGGTGCTGACGATGACTGTGACATTTGCAGCCATTGCGCTGCTGAATCTGGCGCTGGTGCGCGCCATTTCCGATCAGGCCTTGCAGCGCGTCGTCTGGATCAACGTGATCTGGGTGGCCGTTTTCACCTCGATCTGCGCCTTCTATCAGGTACCACCGCCGCTCATTTCGGGCGTTCTGATCGAACTGCCGCTCGCGGCCGCGCTGCTGGTGAAATAGGATTAATGGCTGAAATCACCGCTTCCGAACTGGCTGCGCGCCTGGGTCTACGTGTGCGCGGCAACGGCAATCGCCAGATTGTCGCGGCCGCATCGCTGGAAGATGCCGGGCCCGATGATCTGGCATTCGTTGTTTCGCCGAAGAATTTTGAAGCGGCGCTCGATTCGCAAGCGGGTTGCTTCATCGCCGCGGCGGATTTTCCTGCCACCCACCGCACCGTGATCGAATCCGCCCAGCCGCGCGCGCATTTCGCCCAGGCGTTGGCGCTGCTCTATCCCTCTGCGACGCTGCATCCGGGAATCCACGCTTCCGCATTCGTTCACCACGCGGCCGAGGTGGATCCCACTGCGGAAATCGGACCGTTCGTTTCGATCGCCTCGGGCGCGAAGATTGGGGCACGGGTTCGGATCGGCGCGTCGTGCTCTGTAGGCGAGAACTCGTCCATCGGCGCCGATTCGCTGCTCCACACCAGGGTTTCGATCTACTCGAACGTGACCATCGGCGCGCGCGCCATTCTCCATTCCGGCGCGGTGATCGGAGCCGATGGTTTCGGCTTTGAGCTCGCCGGAGCATCCTTCCGGAAAGTGCCGCAGGTGGGGCGGGTGGAGATCGGCGACGATGTCGAGATCGGCGCTAACAGTTGTATCGACCGCGCCGCGCTCGGCGTTACCGTGATCGGCGACGGCACGAAGCTCGACAACATGGTCCACATCGCTCACAACTGCCGGATCGGGAAAAACGTGTTGATTGTGGCGCAGACGGGTCTGGCGGGCGGCGTGACGGTCGGCGATTACGCCGTGATCGGCGGCCAGGTGGGCATCGGCGACAAGGCGCGCATCGAATCGAAAGCGGTGATCGGATCGGGCGCCGGAATTCTTTCTTCGAAGATCGTGCGCGCGGGAGAGCCGGTCTGGGGAACACCGGCGCGTCCGCTCAAGCAATATCTGCGGCAACTGGCGACGCTGGCGCGGCTATCGAGAAGAGGCTGACTACTTCTTCCAGTAATCCGGCAGGTTCGGTTTCGTATCGCGAACGATTTCGAACACGGCCTGGCGATCCGCCTGCGAGATCTTTTTATAACGTTCGTCCGTGTCTTTGTTCGTGAGCACGTCGTAGAGCTTCTGGTAGACGCGGTCGCGAACCCACGCCGGCATATTGTCGAACGCCTCGCTGTAAATCATGTAGCTGAGCGGGTACTTGAACATGCGGGTCTTCAGATCAAAATCGCGGAGCGAACGCCCCTGCTTGTCGCGAGGTCCGCGCTGCGGAAACGTCTTTGTGAATGTCGACACGCCGACGATGGGATCTTTCAACGGCGTTTCGTCCACGAAAAGCATGTAGGCGACCAATTCGTCGATATCGGTTTCGAGCGCCGGCGTCGCTTCCGCCAGTTTGCCGTCGTGCTCGGCAACGCGCTCTTCCCAACCCGAGCGGATGATCAAATTCGTCATCCGGGTCTGGTGTTCGAGCGTCATGAGCGCCACGATGTCGCTGGTCTGTGCCTGATAGCCGGTCAGATTGACCTTGTCCTCAAGGCTCGTGAGATTGTGCGCATCGGAGCGGTCGAGCTCTTTCGGATTCGAAGGATCGGGAACGATCGCGTTCCCCATGTGCTCGACGCTGCCGCTGTTGCCGGTGACGAACCATCCACCCCATCGCTTCTCGATGGGAATGCGATGGTCAACAGCCGTATAGCCGGCCTGGAAGAGCGGAGTGCCGTCGGATCTCGGAAAGGAGGAGCCGACTTCGAGGCCGGGAACGCCGAGCGTCGCCTGCACCTGATGGCATTGCAGACATTCATCGCGGCGGGCGAAGTAGGGTTTCGCCACTTTTTCGACGTTCAGCGTGTAGAAAACGATGCCCTGTTTGGGATCGAGGGCCGCGAGTTCGAGCACCTCGCCATTCTTGACCGAGCCGACGGATACATCGTCATTGAAGAAAAGCGCGCGCGGCGCACGCGGCGAAATCAGCGGCGCCTGGAAGCTGGTTTTCGAGAACACCAGCATCTGCGAATCGACATTAAGATCGAGATTTTTCAACAGACTGGGCAGATAGCCGCCCCGGCCAGGGATATAATCGAGCTTCGCTTTGCCCGTTTCGAGACGCTTCACCAGCCGCGCAACCGGATCGTCCGGCGGCGTCTTCATGTACGCGATGGCAGGGTGGTCAGGGGGAATACGGAGATCGACGTCCAGCCCGGCCTTCGTTGCGGCTAACGCCAGAGCGGACAGCGCCAGGGCAGACAGAGCCCGGCGCGGAAACTGCATCATAACTATATTTTAATCCCTGCCTTTTTCAGAGCAACAGGCGAATGCCGTGGCGCTTCGCAGCTCGATTCAGGTCGGCGTCTCTCGATGCAAGGGGAAGCTGTCTTCGGATTGCGAGTTCGAGGTACGCGGCATCGTATACGGTTAACCCAGTTGCGGCTGCCAAATCGGCGACCTGCGTGTTTACTGACCGGAGCGACTCGTCATCCGTCAGAATTCGCAGGTCTTCCAGCAGTTCACGTCCGGCCCGGTATTCGGCCTTTGAAGTCTTCCCGCGGCGGTGCAGCATCAACAGGGTGTTTGCTATTTCGTAAAACCAGATTGGAGGGACGAATACTGTGGCTCCCTCGATAACCTGATCCAGAACGCGGACTGCTGCCTCAGAGGATTGCGACTCCGCGGCCCACGCAATCGCAATCGAAGCGTCGGCGACAAAGTCAATGCTCAACGGCGGCCTTCGTTCATCGCTGACCTGATCTCCGCGTCCGTTAATGGACGGAATCCTTTTCGGCGGGACATTCTCTCGCGCAGCGCTTTCAACCCATCTACCGCTTCACGTACGCTTTCAAGGGAGTGACGTCCCTCCGGGACAAGCCGTGCCACAGGTTTGTCGTGTCGAGTGATCACGATCTCCTCACCCGCCGCGACGCGATCCAGAATGGCGCCGAAATTAGTCTTGGCGTGAAGCGAAGTGACAGTGCCCATAAATTAACCAGTCATTGATCAGTTTAACAATTCGGACAGCTCGGCGTTGCCCGCGTTGCCGTCTGTTTTCAGATACAATTCAGTCAATTCATCGCCATGCGAGTCAGATACTGTCTTGCCGCGTGTTTCATGCTGCCCGTTGTTTTCATGGCGTTTGCGCAGCAACCGGACGCCATCCCCGAATTCGAGGCGGTCTCCATTAAGTTGTCCAATGGCGCCGACCACGGTCCTCCCAACAGTGATGGCGGCCCTGGAACGCATTACCCCGAGTGGTTCGGCGCAAACGTCACGATTCGCTCCCTGATATCCCGCGCGTATGGCCTGATCGATTCGCAAAAGCAGGTCTCCGGCCCGTCATGGATTGACGGACAGAAATTTGCCATCGATGCGCGTGTCCCGCTCGGTACGACGAAACAGCAGTTTCAGAAGATGCTGCAGAAGTTAACGGCCGAACGCTTCGGACTCGTGGCGCACCACGAAGCTACCGCGTTGCCTGTGCTCGAACTTACGGTAGCGAAAACTGGTCCAAAGCTGAATACATCGCCACCTGAGGCTGATCCACCAGGAATGACAATTCACGGCGGACCGGGGGGCGTTATCCGCTTAAAATCCCGGCAGCAAGCTATAGCAACCCTGGCGATGCACCTGAGTAGTCCGATCGAAGCCGGAGGGGCCGGGCGAACTGTAGTGGACAAGACGGGTCTGACGGGCAAATACGACTTTACGCTGGATTATTACGTGACAACCGCAGCCGCATCAGCGCCTGTGGACTCAGGACTCGGAGTATTCGAAGCGCTGCAACAGCAACTCGGATTGAAACTGGTGGAAGCGAAAGAAAATGTCGATCGGATCGTCATCGACCACGTCGAGAAGGCCCCGACTGCGAACTGAGAACCATCGGTTTTCTTAGGCCCCTGGAATTGCGACAATATTGTCAGACGCACCAGATGACGATTCAAATTCCAGATGATTTGGCCCGCGGGTTGGAGGAGATTGCGGCGACTCAACACAAAAGTGTCGAGCAGGTAGCGGTTGAGCGTCTTCGTGTGTCTTTCGACGATCCCGGTTCACCGGCTTCAGTGCTGCGTCTCATTCGTGAATTGCCACACACCGATCCTGAGGCGGTCGACGAAATGGAAGCGGCAATCGCGTCCGCTCGATTGCCCGTCAGCGACCGGGGCACTTTCGACGAGTAGATGCAACGTTGATCTATCTTCTCGATACGAATGCGATCAGTGATCTGATCCGCTCCAATCTGCCGACGGAGCGCTGGTTATCTGAACTTCGTCCCAATGACCGAATCGTAACCTGCACTATTGTCCGTGGAGAGATTCTTTTCGGAATCTTCAAATTGGCGGAGGGAAAGCGGCGGGCTCAACTCGAGATTGCCGCCCGCAAATTCCTTGATGGAATTCCCTGCGAAAACATTCCACCTGGCGCTGCTGACTTTTATGCCGAGTTAAGGTCGACGCAACGGCGCATCGGGCTTCCCGTGGATGAGAACGATCCTGGATCGCAGCAACCGCCCTGGCGCTGGGCGCGACGGTCGTCAGTCGCGACTCGGATTTCCGGCGGATCGAGGGATTGCCGGTTGTAGAACCGCGATATCAATAGCGCATCCTCTCGGCGCCCACACCTTCGGATCGCTCGCCTGAAAGTACGCCATCACCGGCGTTCCCACGGCGGCCGCCAGGTGCGAAATCCCTGAATCGTTCCCCACGAATATCCGCGCGCCGCGCAGCCAGCAAGCCAGTTCGTAGAGGTCAGGGATGAAGATCCCCCCGTCCAACTTCTCCTCCGGCCCACGCAGCCAGTAAACCGGCATTTCGTTCCCCAGCCGTTCGGCCACGGTCTGAAATAGCTCCATCGGCGCGCGCTTCGCCTTCGAACTGGCAAACGGATGTATCGCCGCAAATATCCGCGGCACATCAGGGCAGGGAATTCTCGGGAAGCGCCCCGATGTCACGCCCAACCCACGCGCCTGTCCCGCATAAAAATCCGCCGCATGGCACGATCCATCCGGAAGTGCGCGCAAAAACCGGAACGGCAGCCCCAACTCCGCCACCAGCGCCCGAAACTCCGGTCGATTCTCCCCGTACCACGACACGATGTCATCAAACCCACGCAGGCGTTCCACAACATCGTCCGCGTGCGTCACGCCGAGCCGGTCCAGTCCGGACGAACCAATCGACCGCACCCCACTCGCAAACCGCACCAGCGAAACGTTTTGCTCCGCGCACCAGACTTCTGTTTCCCCGTCCTGCGCCGTCAGCGCCTCAAGCGCAGGCAGGCTCAGGATGAAGTCTCCGATAGCCCCGGGCCGAATCAACAGCCGCTTCTTCATAAATGCTGAATCTAAACGCCCCCGAAACGAATCACCAATTGTAAGATGGAGATTGTCCGGATTCGCCGGACGCCCCGGCCCCAATGACCCCCAGCGCCCTCGCGCCGCCCAAGGCGCACGACGTTATCGGCAACATCGGCAACACGCCGCTGCTCCGCCTCGCGAAGGTGGGGCAGGAATATCCCGGCGTCGAAATTTACGGCAAAGCCGAATACTTCAATCCCGGCGGATCGGTGAAAGACCGCGCGGCCCTCAATATGATTCGTGAGGGCGAAAAGGCCGGTCTGCTCGCGCCCGGGAAAATCCTGATCGATTCCACCAGCGGCAACACGGGCATCGCCTACGCGATGATCGGAGCAGTCCGCGGCTTTAAGGTCAAGCTCTGCCTCCCGCAGAACGCCTCGCCCGAACGCAAGCGCATCCTGAAAGCCTACGGCGCTGAACTTGTGCTGACCGACGCGGGCGAAGGCTCCGACGGCGCAATCCGCAAAGTCCGCGAAATCTACGCGCAGGACCCCGACCGCTACTTCTACCCCGACCAGTACGGTAATGACGCCAACTGGCAGGCGCACTTCAAATCTACCGGCCCCGAAATCATCGAACAAACTGAAGGCCGCATTACGCATTTCGTGGCGCTGCTCGGAACGAGCGGAACTTTCGTCGGCACCAGCCGCCGGCTGAAGCAGGATATTCCCGGCGTGCAGTGCATCTCCGCCCAGCCCTCCACCGGATTTCACGGCATCGAAGGCACGAAGCACATGGCGACGGCCATCGTCCCGCGAATCTACGATCCCACCCTGGCGGATCGAAATATCGGGATCGAGACCGAGGACGCCTACAAAATGGTGCGCCGCATGGCGCGTGACGAGGGCATGCTGGTGGGCATTTCCGCTGGCGGCAACGTGCAGGCGGCTCTGCAGCTTGCCAAAGAACTGCACGATGCCGGCAAACGCGGCGTGATCGTGACCGTCCTCTGCGACGGCGCCGACAAATATCTGAGCGAACACTTCTGGGACGAGACCGACTAAATGATTTCGATTGAACGCCAGCCCTGGCGCGAAATGGTAAACCACGCGCAGGCGACTTATCCGAACGAATGCTGCGGCGCGATGATCGGCACGATCGACGGCGATCAGAAGACCGTCGTCCACGCCATCGCGCTCGAAAACACGTCCGCCGGCTCTCAGGCGGCGCGCTATGAAGTGCGTCCTGAAGACCTGCTGCGCGCCGACCGCGAAGCGCGCGAGCGCAAAATGGACCTGATCGGGATCTACCATTCGCATCCCGACTGCGACGCTTATTTTTCCGAAACCGATTTAAAAAACTCCTGCCCCTGGTATTCGT
>DASYCD010000461.1:0-2520 GCA_036500405.1 Bryobacteraceae bacterium | reverse complement strand
AGGCGGCGGACGCTTTCACACCATTGGTTTGGTGACGCTCTCACTCACGGCGATTGCGGTGCTGGCTTTCATGCTGTGGAAGATCGAGCGGATGGACCGGGTTTCAGCAGTTGCGCTTTCGCTCATTTTCGGCGGCGCGGTGGGCAACGTTTGGGACCGGATGATTTCCGGCGCGGTGACGGACTTTCTGGACTTCCAGTTCGGCTCGTATCATTGGGCCACGTTTAATATCGCGGATACGGGGATTTGCGTAGGCGCCGGATTGCTTCTGCTCAGCATGTTTCTGACCCGAAATCACCAGGAGGCGAAGGCCTGAGATGCTTCCCCACTTATTCCAGATCGGCGGTTTTTCACTGCCCACATACGGCGCGCTGGTCGCGATCGCGTTTCTCGTCGCGCTGTGGATGACCTCGCGCTTCGCGAAGCAGCGCGGCTTGAATTCCGAGAAGGTAGTGAATCTCGGCGTCTACTGCGCGCTCGTCGGCATGCTGGGAGCGAAGCTGCTGATGATCGCGATGGACCCGATGTACCGGGAGCATCCGGCGGAGATCTTCACGCGCGAAACGCTGCAGAGCGCCGGGATTTTCTACGGCGGCTTCATCGCGGCGCTGGTCTTTGCGTTCGTCTATATGAATTCGCAGAAGATGCCGGTGCTGAGTACGGCGGATCTGTTCGCGCCGGGCGTGGCGCTGGGGCACGCGATCGGGCGTTTGGGTTGTTTTTCGGCGGGGTGCTGCTGGGGCAAGCCGACATCGCTGCCCTGGGCGGTGACGTTCACCAGCAAAGACACGACAACCGGCGTTCCGCTGGGTGTGCCGCTGCATCCGACGCAGCTTTATGAGGCTTTCGCGGAAGTGATCATCTGTCTGATTCTGATCCGGCAGCTCCAGCGCGGCTATCGGACGGGACAGGTGATCGGGATGTACCTGCTGCTGTCCGGGATGGTACGGTTCGCGGTCGAGTTCCTGCGGGTGCACGACGAATCGAACCCATTCGGCGGACCGTTCGTCCTGGAACAGTGGATTTCGCTTTTCGTAGCGGTGGGCGGAGCGTGGCTGCTTACGCGGCGCGACGCGAAGCTGGTCACCGCGACTGCCTGAAGACGCGGACGTAATCGACGAGCATTTCTCGCGGGAACACGGTATCGGATCCGACGGGTCCGCCGAAGTTACCGCCGACCGCGACGTTCAGCAGCAGGAAGAATGGCTGATCGTAAACCCACTTCGTGCCGGCTGGGATGTCGGTATCGTGCACCGTTTCATAAGCCGTGTCATCGACGTAGAACGTGATTTCGGTCGGTTTCCAGTCGATGGCGAAGATGTGGTAGTCGTCGGAAAATTTGCGGCCGCCGAGTAGCCTGTAGATCGAAGTCATCGGCTTGCTGCCGGAGTAGCCGGGGCCGTGCAGGCTGCCGTGATTGATGGAGGGCTCGCGGCCGAGGCTTTCCATGATGTCGATTTCGCCGCAGGCGGGCCAGTTGCGGCCGTTGAAGGTGTTGCCCAGCATCCAGAAGGCGGGCCAGATTCCGGCGCCGGCGGGAACTTTAATGCGGGCTTCCACGCGGCCGTTGGGTGAGGCGGCGAAGAGTCCCTGGGTTTTGATGCGGGCAGAAGTGTAAGAGTTGGCGGCGTCTTTGGCCGGTTCGGCGCGGATCACGAGATTGCCCTTGCCATCGAGGTGCGCGTTTTCGGGATCTTTCGTATAGTTTTCGAGTTCGCGATTGCCCCAGCCGTTGTTGTTGCCGAGATCGTAGGTCCATTTGGCGGGATCGGGCGGCGTATTGGCGGCGCCGTTGAATTCGTCGCTCCAGACGAGCTGGCCCTGTGGCTGAGCGAAGCACAGGACGGCGGTAAAGAGCGCGATCAGCAGCTTCATGCTGCGAGTTTAACCAATGCAGGCGAGTGTGTCGCGGGCGATCAGGATTTGTTCTTCGGTCGGTATGACCCAGACGGCGACGCGCGATTGGCCGATGCAGCGGGCGGTTTTCGATTCCGCGTTGTTGAGAGCGGGATCGATCGCGATACCGAGTCCGTCCAGATTTGCGCAGATACCGGCGCGGACCGGCGCGGCGTGCTCGCCGATGCCTGCGGTGAAGACGAGCGCGTCGGCTCCATTCATAGCGGCGATATAGGCTCCGATGAATTTCTTCGCGCGGTAGCAGAACATGTCGAGCGCGAAACGAGCGCGGTCGTTGCCTTCGTCGACAGCGCGCAGGATATCGCGCATGTCATTTGAGACGCCGGAGATCGCTTTCAGTCCGCTGCCCTGATTGAGCATGCGGAGCAGCGTCGCCGGATCTTCGCCTTCGTGCGTGATCAGGTGGAGCAGAGCGCTGGCATCGAAATCGCCGCTGCGAGTGCCCATCACGAGACCTTCGAGCGGCGTGAAGCCCATCGAGGTATCGACGGAGCGGCCGCGGTCAACGGCACAGACCGAGCATCCATTGCCAAGATGGCAGACGACCAGCCGGAATTCTTCGGGCGGCTTGCCGTGCAATTTCGCGAAGCGCAGGGCGACGGA
>DASYCD010000460.1:0-12823 GCA_036500405.1 Bryobacteraceae bacterium | reverse complement strand
ATCATTTTCGATGATGGCCTGCTTTTAGGACCAGACCACGCGGGACTGGCTGAGCAGTTCGCAGAATACGTAGCGGCGAAGCAGGAAGTCTACCGCGGGATGATTGAAAGGATCGACAACAGTGGCGTGTCGGCTGACATTTTCGCTCCTCTGCGGGAAGCCGTCGCCCGGCGATCCGGGAATCGCATCGCGAGCGAGGCCGCAGTTGAAGCCCTGGGGTTGAAGCACAACATTATGCGCGACGTGTTTCAGCAGGTATTGCGTGCCGAGCCGTTTGTTATCCGCCGTCGAACGCAGGTTGTAAGTTAATTCGTAACGGCAATCACGAGCGACTGTGCGACCGGAGTACCGTTCAGCGATACGACTACAGGAGCCGTCGCGTTCGCGGGGATATTCGGGACAACCACGTTGATTTGGTAGAGACCCACATCCGACGCCACTTCACCCGCATAACTGACGGTTGCGGGTACGCCACCGATTGAGACGGTCACCCCGGAAAGGTTATTCGCCTGCGTCACGACCTGTCCCGCGACAATGTTCGGCGTGACTGGACCGAAGCCGACTCCATAAAAGGTGAGATAGTCGCCCGGTTTCGCCTGTGCTGTTTGCACTCCGGGGATCGCGGTCGGAAAATCGAACGTCAGGGTATTCGAAAAGACAGACACTGCGTATTGTTGTCCGTTGTAGATGAATGCGGGGATCGCAAGGATTCCCGGTTCAACCGCGTTCACGTTTGCGGTGTACGCCTGGCTGACGCCACCGGCGGTGGTGACAACAACGGGCTGATTTCCTGTTGCGATTCCGGTGGGGACCTGCGCATTGATCTGACCCGGCGCAACGTAATAGATATATGCGGGCTGGCCGCCGACAGTAACGGAAGTCGTCGCCAGCTTTGCGGGCGCCGTGTTGTTATTGAAATCCGAAGCGGTCCAGACCTGTGTCTGCGTAGTGGCGAGATTCACTCCATAGATTTCCATCCATGTGCCAGGAGCGATGGACGTTGCCCCGCCATAACCGGTGGCGTTTAGAACGCCGAGGCTGGTCCGGATCGACGGCGCAGGATCGAATATTCCGGTTACGGGCCCGGTGATCACCGCGCCCGGAGTCAACCCCACCCGTCCGATTCCACAGTTCGAAACGGCCGTACCGCTGCAGGTCGCATTCGAATAGAAAACCTGAAAATTCGCAAAGCTATAGAAATTGACCGGCGCGCCCGACGCC
This sequence comes from Bryobacteraceae bacterium, assembly GCA_036500405.1. Classification (GTDB taxonomy): domain Bacteria; phylum Acidobacteriota; class Terriglobia; order Bryobacterales; family Bryobacteraceae; genus BOG-234. The sequence goes on along the minus strand of DASYCD010000460.1, from coordinate 11,602 downwards.
GGCGTCAGCGTGATCGAAAAAGTGTAGTTTCCCGTTGCAGAAGCATAGAAAAGATCACTGCCCGGGGTTTGTGATACGGCATTGAGCGGGAAGGTTCCCTGCCCTGCGTAAGAGACAACGAAGCTGTACGTTCCCGAGGTTCCGAGAGCGGTGGCCACTCCGGCGTACGTATACGGACCAGACAGAGTGCAGGTGGTATTGGTCCCGTCAAAGGCGCAGGAGCCCCACCCCATGACGCTTTGACCGGCTCCTGACGCGTCGCCGCCAATGCCCTTTAATGTGAAATTCTGGGTGCTTGCGCCCAGTGTGACCTGAGCACTGGCTGAGATCGCTAATAAAAATATGCCGAGTGCGGCTGCAGGGAGTAAGGATCGGGATGAAGTCATTTGTACGTGGAGCACCCGGATGTACCGAGTCCGTGAGTTTAATCCTCATCCTAGTGCCTTTCCCCCCGGAAACGATACTGAGGAGTTTTTCGAGGTCATGCAGGGTAGCTCTGACGCGAATGTAATGAAACAACCACTGGCCGGTTGGCCCGTCACGATACTCCATACGCGACCGGGGACCGTCCCGGATCGTGGGCGGTTGACCCCTCGATCTTCACTGGGTTGCGCGAACAACCGGCCTGAAACTCGAATCGACGAAGGGGCCGGTAAAGGCGCTGGTCGTCGACAACGCACAGAAAGCGTCGCCGAACTGAGACGCCGGGGATATCTCGAAACACCGATCGGTATCGAAATGCTCTCTTCAAACTCCGGGTTTTCGTCTGAAGAGACGGCGGTTCGGGTTGGTAGGGCGGGCTACTTCTGTACAATCGACGACTTCAGAGGGCCGAGGACCGCCAGCAGATCGTTCTTTTCTTTCGTCGGAACTTTGAGCTTATCGAGAACGGTGACGAGATCCTGTACGACTGCATCGAAGGCATCGCTTGTCACGCCACGGCCCATGTGCGCGTGGACCATATCGGGGCCGGTGTAGTGGCAGGGGCCGCCGGTGTTCTGGCAGATGAATTCAGCGAGCTTCGCTTTGTAAGCGTCGGCGTTTTGCTGGCTGGCGGCGGCGTGCGTGAACCATTTATTGACGCGCGCGTCGGTGAGGATGGTATCCACCAGATTGCTGGCGACGGCCTGCACGGCGGGTTGGCCGCCAAGACGATCATAGAGGGACTTTTCGGTGGGCGCCGCGTTAAGTGCGGCGACTGTTCCAAAACTCAGGACCAAAGAGAGGACAAGGGACTTCCAGGGCTTCATGTTCATAAACTGTCAAAGTGGAATTTGAAATACCAGTTATCGCATGGCCGGTGTTAAACTGTCAACAGCTTTGCGTATTTCTCTTCACTCGGAATATGCGTTCCGCATGCTGATTCATGCGGCGCTGCGGGCTCCTGAACTGACGACGGTGCAGGAAATTGCCGCTGACTTCAACCTTTCCGCAACACATCTGAGCAAGGTGGCGCAGACGCTCGCGGCGCACGGTTATCTGCAAACAGTTCGCGGGCGGACGGGCGGCCTTCAGCTGGCGTGCGATCCGAAAGAGATCCGGTTAGGAGAAGTCGCGAGAGCGACGGAGCCGGATTTTTATATGGCGCCCTGCATGTCCCCGGAGGGCAATGACTGTCCCATTTACGATCCGTGCCGATTGCGAGGGGCGTTGTCGCAGGCGAGTGAGGCGTTTCTCGCGGAACTCAATCGGTCCACACTGGCGGATCTGATGGAGAAGCGGAAACCAATGCTGGTCCGCATTGAAGCAGCGCGCGCCGCCAGATCGTGATTCGTTCAGGCGTTCGCAGTTTCCAGCAAAGCTTCCGTCGTCGAAGTCTGCATCGGCAGAATGCCGGCTTCTTCCTTCCCGTCCAGCTCGAGTATTTCGCGGAACGTCATCTCGACCGCGCGCAGCGCATTAGTCATTTCGTGGAGCCAACTGCTCCAGAACTGTTCGATCGAGGGAACATCCTTCGTGTACCGGATCTCGCGCAGGATGTCTTTCCGGAAGGACGGAATATCGAAACCGCGCATCATCGCGGCGCCCACTTCGGTGAGGTTCATGCGATCGTTCACATCGATACGAAGCAGATCCTTGCGGAACGTGTACTCGACACCCTTCTTGCTGGTCCCCGACGCCATTTCCTGCAACGTAAGCGCGCCGGATACGATCGCGGTGTCGTCGGTCATGCTGAGCAGCGTCGTCGCGCTGGTCGCGGCTCGAACGCCAATCGGCTGACTCGCGCTGTGCAGCCGTACCTGCGCGGGACCAGAGATGCCGACCCAGAGATCCGTGCCCAACTGCGTCATCGAAAAATAATTCGCGACGATGTTCTCCACTTCCCTGTCTTCCAGTTTTTCGATTTCGCTGGGCTTGAACCTGGAGGCTTCTTCGGCGCGCTTCTGAAAATCGCGTTGATACTGCGTGTTCTCGTACAACTTGTTGAGGATCGTCTCGGGCCAGTTGGGACGAGGATAATTCCAGGCGACCGAGATGATATCCAGTCCAAGCCGCCGCAGAATCACCGTGACCGTGTAGATCAGCTTTTTGCTGGTGTTCTCGATGTAGACGCGGCCCTCGTGGAAATCGAGGAGCACCGGAATCTGCTTGCGGATCGCGGCGGTAATGCCGAACGTGGCGTCCTCCACGGTCTTCTTGTCATTGGCCGGAAGAAACTTATAGGGGCGTTCGAGCAGCCGATAAGAACCCTGCTCCCGAACAGAGGCAACGTCGCTGACGTCTTTCCATTCGTTGATGACAGCCCACAGTCCATACCAGGGGATCTCGGGGTGGATGCGAAATTGCGCTTCGGTGACGCCGTAGCCGCCGCAGTTCAGGATGTCATCGGATAGAGTGACGCCGGCGCGCTCCTCGACTTCCGCCCCGGCATACCCCGCCAGTTCCGGTTCAAATTCCGCATCGAGAGGATGCTCTTCATCCAGACGAGGCCCACTGAACGGGTTGACGCCCACCGTATCGGCTTTGGAGTGGCGGGTAACTGTCGCGGCCGCCAACTGCGACGCGGTCACCATTGTGGCCTGGTCTTCCAGCAGTGTTCTGAAGGTTTCCAGCGAGTCTTTACCGAGCCCGAAGATAGCCCAGGCTCCACGTCCGAACATGTGCGATTCCTGCTTTGTGTGTAGTGGGGTGATCGCCGCCAGAAGCGGTGGGTCTGCACCCTGCGGATTGGCGGTTAACGCCTGACCTTCACCTTTTTACCATGGCGAATGGAATAGCCGAAACACCTCGCCGCTGCGCGACCCTGATATGATGCTCAGCAATCCGCCGTGCCTCTTACCGAAGCCTTTCCTTCCAAACGCCTGGTGTCACTCGATGCATTTCGCGGCGCGACTATCGCGCTGATGGTGCTGGTGAACGATCCCGGCGATGGCAGGCACTCCTACAGTCCCCTGCAACATTCACAATGGAATGGCTGGACGATCACGGACGTTGTGTTTCCCTCGTTCCTCTGGATCGTCGGCGTTGCGATCACACTGTCGCTGGGCGCGCGGCTCGCGGCCGGCGTCCCAAAAGCGAAGCTTCTGTTGCAGGCCGCGCGTCGCGCCGCAATCATCTATATACTCGGGCTGATCGTATACGCCTGGCCGCTCGATCTTTCGACGCAGCGGCTGCTTGGCGTGCTGCAGCGGATTGCGATTTGTTACCTGATCGTGGCGGCCATCTATCTTTACTGCAATCTGCGTGGTCAATTGCTGTGGCTGGCAGGTTTGCTCGTCGTGTATTGGTTGCTGATGACGCTCGTCCCTGTGCCAGGCTATGGCCCGGGGCGCCTGGACGTGGAGGGCAACCTTGCGCACTACGTTGACCACATCGTATTAGGCGCGCACAACTATCATTCGACGAAGACCTGGGATCCCGAAGGGATTGTCAGCACGCTGCCGGCAATCGCGACGGCGCTGCTCGGGATCATGGCGGGGCGCCTTATCCGGATTCAGCGGCAACTGGCGGAGCGCGTGGTCTGGCTGTTCGTTGTGGGCAGCGTCCTGCTTGCCCTCGGAATGATCTGCAATACATGGCTGCCGATCAATAAGAAGCTCTGGACGACTTCGTTTGCCCTCTTTATGGGCGGCCTGGATTTTGTGCTGCTCGCGTTGTTTATTTGGGTGGTGGATCATCTGGGGTATCAGCGGTATGTGCGTCCGTTCGTGATCATCGGGATGAATTCGATCGCAGTCTATATGGCGTCCGAGTTGGGAGACGTATTGCTCGGGCAGACGGGCTGGCATGGAGTTATCTACAGGAGCGTTTTCGCGCCCCTTGCCTCACCGGCCAACGCTTCCCTGCTCTATGCTTTCACCTACGTTCTGCTGATGTATGCGATCGCGTACGGGATGTACCGGCGCAAGTGGTTCTGGCGGGTTTAGGCTCGAAGCGCTGTTTGCTAGCGCCGGATCGCGCGCCCCGAAGGCCGGTCTGCCGCAAACCTTCGTTGCATTACCGGAACCAGCATGCGAATCCGATTGTTATTTTCATCCGCGAAATAGATGTTCCCCGATTGGTCTGCCGTGATACCAGTTGGCATGCTGATATTTGCGGAAAGCGCTGGACCGTCATCGCCGGAGAAGCCGTCCACGCCGGTTCCCGCGATTGTCGAGATTACGCCCGTGGCTGCGTCAACCTTTCTGATCCGGTGATTCAAAGTATCGGCAATGTACAGATTCCCCTGTTGATCGAGCGCCACTGACGACGCGTGATTTAAACTCGCATTAACCGCCGGTCCCCCATCGCCGACGAAGCCGCCCTGGCAAACCGTTACGCCGGCGAACGGCGCAGGCACAGGGGAGCAGGCGCCAGACCCGGCGACCGTCTTTACGATTCCTGTGTTCGGTGCAATCATTCGAACGCGGGAGTTTTCATAGTCGGCGATATAAATATCGCCGTTGGTCCCCACCGCTGAAGGAACAGGATCCCAGAATGTAGCAGCCAGGGCGGGTCCGCCATCGCCTCCAAAACCAGTCGCAACCTGCCGGCAATGGTCTCAATCGCCCCGGAGCCGGCAATGAGTTTCTGAATGTGTGACCACGAGGTTGAGAAATAGACATTCCCTGCGCTATCTAACGCGAGCGCGCTCGGCAGCGTGACTCCCGCCGGTCCAGCTACCGTCTCGATGATCCCGGTGGTTGCGTCGAGCCGCCGTATTCGATTGTTATCGACGTCGGTGACGTAAATATTCCCGGCGGGATCAAGAGCGATACCAGAGACCTTTCCCAGCATCGCGCTGGTTGCCTGCCCGCCGTCGCCGCTGTAGCCCGGAACGCCAGTTCCCGCAATGGCGGTGACGCCTGTGGTCCCGGCCCAGACCTTGCGAATTAGTCCGCTCCAATCTCCCACATAAACGTTTCCTGCTGAGTCGACCGCGGTGCTTATCGGATTGTTCAGCGTTACGCCTGCTGTTCCACCACCCGCAATCGTGGAAATGGTGTATTGCTGCGCAAACAGCGGCGCGCACGCGAGCAGAAGAATGGACTTGTGAGAGATCACGTCGCAAACTTGACGCGTTCGAGCGCCAGCGGGTTACAGTTACCGAACAGGACGGCGCATCGCGCGGCTCATCGCCGCTAAATTCGGCTTTGCTTTCCTGTGCGCGGGGGCTTGCGGGGCGGTTTCTTTTGCGGCGTCCAGAAACTTCCACAAAAGGCTTCGTTCACCGGCCGTCATGTCGCGCGTCACCGGCATGAAGAGATAATTTTCGAAGTGGGCCGGATCGGTGAGCCGTTTGAGCACCGCAGCATAAGCTTTCACCTGAACCGGATCGTCCAGCCTGAGCCAGTTATCCATGCACGGAGCAAGCGCATTCCAGTTCGCCAGCACGTACGCGTACACGTTGTCCCATGTCGGCTCCAGCCGCGCAGTCGCGGCCCCGGACGGCCGAATTCGGATGTACATATAGGTGTTGACCTGCGTGTCGATGCCGCCGGAGGGTTGGTCCAGACTACTGAAGGAAGGCACCATGGCGGTGATCGGGCTCAACGTCGATGGCAGCGGTACGGACACCACACCGTTCTTATCCGTCTTCGCGGCAATCGGGCTGAGCGAGCCCGCGCCCGCGGAATTCATCTGGTAGAACGTCACCGGCACACCCGCGCCCACGCGGATACCGCGGTTGTATACGTCAAACACGAGCGTCGTGGTCTGGCCTTCATCCAGATACTGATTTGGAACCGAGGGAATGGCGCGCTTCGCGATTTCACTCAGCAGGACAGTGCCGTCAGACTGCCGAATTTCCAGGTCCTGATTCGCCGCATTTTTCGCCAGCGCGGCCGTCACGGGAAGAACAATGATTCCGGCGCTGGCTTCGTACGCCGTCTTGTTGTACCGGTCGTACCCGAAGCTGGCGAGGCTGGTGAACTTCTGCGACGACGAATCGACGTAGCCGACGCTCAATGTCCCGAGATCCTGCTTGGTGAGATTCTTGTCGATTTCCGGCACGCTGTTGCTGAAATCGAGCGTCAGCGTGTCGCTGTCGATGCGGCAGTGCGCCCCTCCCAGCGGCGAACTGCCGGGAGCCACGACCAGCGCTCTCCCGCCCGGTTCATGCGCCGGTTCGCCTTTACGCCACAGACCGATGACGCCCACGAGCAGACTGCGAGCCGGATTCGGCTGAAATCCGCCGCCGTTGAGTTTGTCCGTTAATGCCTGCGCCGCGGCCTGCGACTGCTTTGAGCCGTTGGTCAGGTTGGCATCGTCGTAATAAACCGTTCGGTAAGCATTGATTTGAACCGTGAGACCTTCCACGTCCGGCGCTTCCATTGCCTTCGCCAGCGCGCGCAAGAGCGGCGAATCGAAGGCGTCGAGGCGAAGCCCTTCCGCTTTCGCAAACGACGTGGTCCACACCACGGAGGCCACGCCGGCGATCATCGTGTTGGCGCTGTTGCGTCCGAAATTGATATAACGCGCCGTCACACGCGAGGTGCGCGGAGCCAGAATTTGATACCCGCCATCCACGCCAAACTGCATGCCGTCAAAGAAAAGCTGCGACGAGATGGAACCGTACGGCTCCAGATCGACCAGCATGCCGTTGAAGTTCACGCACGCGGACACGAAGGGGTCGTCGGTTTTCAAACCGCCGCCAAGGTCGAACCCGCAAACGGAGGTGTCGAAAAGCTTCGAGCGGTGCGTGCCGTGCGGATTCCAGCTGCCGCTGTTGGTCACATCCCCGATCGACTGCTGGCGAAATGCGGCGACCTGATTCACAGCGGCGGGCAGAATCGATTCACCGGTGTTCTCGTCGTAGTTCGCGCAGTAGTTATTGGTGGTGATAGGGTCCCAGGACATCTGACCCTTGAAGTAGATGCGCGGCGTCGCGAGCACGCTCATGATTTTCCTCCCGCTTTCGGCGATTGATAAAGGAATGCCGGGCCCGCGGTCTGTTTGCCGTCCGCCAGCGGCGTGGCGAATGCGTGCAGCGCCGCCATTCGCAGATCGAACATGGCTCGCACGGCGTCTCCCAACGCTCCCGCGGTTCCCGTGACCGCAAGGCGCAACTCATCCACCATGGACGTGAACGCCGCATTACAGGCCTCCTGCGCACGTTGCGCGTCCGGCGGATCCTTCGAAAAATCATGCAGAGCGGGATCGGTGATAGCAGGCCACGCGCCCGCCCAATCGACGCCGAGCTTCTCCGGACCCCACTGATAGCCGAGTGGATTGTGCGCGCGAGTCAGCACCTTATCGTTAAAAATTTCACCGAAGCGATAGTAATGCGCGAGCTGGTCCTGAAAATCGAGCGGATCCGGCTCGGTGCCTTGTGTGGAGCCTTCACCTTCCGAAACGATCTCATCGATCGCCTGATGGGCATCCGCATAGCCATTGATGGCGAACAACTGGCCCGCGAAGAACTGGTTGTCTTCAATCTGATTTCGGCCCGGTGTCCAATCGCTTGCCGGAAGGGTGGAAAGAAACTGATCGAGCGCGCGATAGAACTGACCGATCGTCACTGCTTTCGGCGTTTCTTCGGCGCTGGCGAGCATTCGGACCGGGAAATCCGGAGGATTTTCCGGGCTTTCAATCTCCATGGCCTGCTGCATGGCCTCTTTCGTGAACGGATAGAGATGCAGGGTGAGTTGAACGCCATCCGGCCCGATATCGCCGGGCAGAGGTCCGGGATATGGCTGTGGATTGATCTGCGGAGCGCCGCCCAGCGCGTTGAGCATATTACAAGCCAGACACATATGAATCATCTCCTGCAGGGCGACCGATTTGATCAGCGCCTGCGCCTTCGGATTCATTCCTGGCTTGATCGAATATAAAGAATAGAGGTAAGGCGGCAGCGTGCCGAATTCAACGCCAATCGCGGTCTGCAGCATCTTCCGGGCATCATCCACCGTGTTCAGAACGGGGGCCTGCAACAGGATCACTTCTGGTTCCTCCGGCTCATTCAGAATTGTTGTAACTGCATTCGATAATACACCCGGATTGTTAAAACTCGTGTAGAATATTCAATTAAAACGACCGGATTATTATTAGAACAAAAGTGTGAATGGAAGCACAGCTTGTAACTCGGCTTCGCACCAAAGGAGACACATGGCCAGCGGACATACATCAGCGCCGAAGATCGTTTATCCCACGTACGGAGTGCACAATCCCCCGGAGTACAGTCCCTGTGCGTGTCCGGACTGTCTTTATCAGCGAGGGCCGGGCGAACCTTCCGATCCGATCTATCCGCTGTACTGGTCGGCTAAATGGACGATGTACCGCGTGTTCAACAAGTATGCGGAGTTTCCGCCGCCTTACGATGGCAAACCGCCCGCCGGACTCACAGAAGGCGTCGATTACCAGGTCTCTTACGGGGCGACGTACTACGACAGTACGTGGAGGGGTCCGAATGGCGAACAGGGCGCGATGATGGAGCACTACGAAGACTGGAGCCTGCCGATTTTTCCGATCGACAACCACTACAGTTCGTCGTTCATTTCACTGGGCGACAAGGCGTATTTTTTAACTTACGAAAAGGACCGTCCGAAAGGCATGCCGCCGATCTGCATGTTTTCCGACCTCAATCATGCGCCGCATCGCGACTTCATCAAACACCTGCCCTACAGCAAAGGCGATAGTGAGCGGCTGGGCGGCCGGATTCAGGGATATTCGTTCTGGACCAGTCCGGAACAGGGAAAGCCGCCGATACAGACCGGCGTGAGCCCCGATCGCACTGCCGATGGCGCGATTCTGTTCGGCTATGCGTTTTACAGTTGCTATGAACCGGACAGCGCGGATAAGGCCGCGGCGCCGTACCGCCATCCGCAGTCCTTCTATTTCTCGGGGTACCCAATGCCCCCGGCGAATGCGCCGATCGTCAGCCAGAACTACACCGAGTTCTCCATGACGCGCCCCGATCCGGCGCAGACGTGGGATCTTGTGGCAAAGTACTCCGGCGGAAAAGAAGTCCCCGCGGGGTGCAACCTGTTCAGTGCGAAAGATCCGTCGCTCACCGCGAAAGCTTCCACGTGGGAAGGAAAGCGCCGCTGATTCTTCTCTGGCTCTATCGCACCCGGGCGCTTTCTATTTGTTGTTTGATCTCGCTGATCATCTCCTGAACTCCCTCATCGGAGCTTTGAAACTTTCCGTTTGCGATCATTCTGTCGATGCTGGCCAAACGGTCCTCGAGAACGTGTTGAACGGCAAGCGTCTCCGCCTCGACCCAGGCCTTTTCGTGGGGACGATAGACGTAGGTGAATCGGCTTCGGCGAAGTTCAATATAGCCGGGGCTCTGGATGATGTCCGTAACCGCATCCATGTCGTCCTCGGCTACCATTTTCTGTATCCGGGTCTCATAGTTTTGCCGGTCTTCCAGCTTTTTCGTCGCAACTTCGATCACTTTACCCACGGAGTGATATGCCTCGCAGAGATCGGCGTCTGACATGTCGCCAGCGAACACGAGACACAGTTTCGTCTCCGGAATAGTTTCGTATTGCGGCAACGAAAGCGTGAGTTTCAGAGGTGGAACCGGTATACTTTTCCCCGATCTCGAGAACGAAACGTTGTGCTCTTTGGACCGCCGGAACACCTTTATCACCCGTTCCCAAAGACCTTCCGCCGCTTTGTCAATGATGGCGTCCCCGAATTTTTCGACAGCTTTTTCGAGTACCCGTTTTGCGAACTCTGTCGTCAGGTGCGCGGAAACCACGCCGAGAAAGCTCGCAATGAACGGGTTGGCGGTGACGCCCCGAATGACGACTTCGAGATTGGGCGGTAAAAACCAATCGACGCTTGCCTGCGGCCCAGGGTGAATTTCAGTAACGGCGAATGTTTGGGCGTACGGCTTGAGAAAAACCTCAAGCTCGCTGATATCGACCGCTGTGCTCTGCGTCAATATCTCGATGTTATTTTCGTCAGCCATGCCGCCATCATACGGCAGACTCGACTGGCTGGTTCACAAGGCAACGCCGCAGTTCAGCGATTGAGCAGGAACGCGTAGATCGTGTCGCCGGCTGCCACCGTGATCATCTGCTGGCCATCCACCAGGTACGTCTCCGCGCCGTTGCTGGTCAGCGTGGGCATCCAGGTGTGCCACAGAATTTTACCCGTCGCGGCGTCGAATGCGCAGAAGTTCGACGAACCGTCGTTGCCGAAGAGCAGGCCGCCTGCTGTGGATAACAAGCCCTGCGGGCCGCCGCCTTCATGCATCCATCTCAGCTTGCCGGTCTGATAATCGATTGCGCGGATGCCGGAACGTCCACCGGACTGGCCGCCTCCGCCGCCGGTGAAGCCATAACCTTCCGGCCGGTCGGTGGTGTCCACCAGATAGCTCATGCTGAAGCCTTCCGACGTACCCACATAGAAAAGACCGGTTTGCGGATCGAAGCTCGGCGGCGGCCAGTTCGTCGCGGAACCCGCTCCCACCAGCACGCCATCCACACTCGCCTCTTTCTTCGGATTGTTAATCGGCTGTCCCTTGGCGTTGATGCCGCTCGCCCAGTTGAGGAAATCCGAGTCGACCAGCGGCGCGGTCAGCAGATGCTCGCCCGTCGCGCGATCCAGCACAAAGAAGTAACCGTTGCGCGCGGCCTGCGCCACGAGCTTGCGGGGCTTGCCCTGCCACGGCGCGTCGAACAGGACCGGAGCTTCCGTGCTGTCCCAGTCGTGAGCGTCATGAGGTGAAGTCTGGTAATACCAGGCCATCTTACCCGTATCGGGATTCAACGCCACAATTGAACACGTGAACAGATTGTCGCCCTTGCGGCTCTGAGTAGCGCCGACCGGATTCGGGTTCCCGGTCGAAACGTAAATCAGATTCAATTGAGGATCGTAGGTCAGCGGCTGCCACGGACCCGCGCCGCCATGCTTGCGCGAGTAATCGTCCGGCCACGTATCGTATCCCGCGTCGCCGGGATTCTGCGGCGTCGTATACCAGGTCCACTGCACATCGCCGGTTTCCGGATCGTGGGCTTCCAGCTTCCCCTGAATGTCTCTCGCGTCGCCGCCCATTCCGGCCAGCACATGATTGCCAACCACCAGCGGCGCCGAGCTGCAGAAATAATCCAGTTCCACGGGCGCGAGTTGCTTGTACCAACGCTCCTTGCCGGTTTTGGCGTCGAGCGAAACCAGCGCGCAATCCGGCGTCTCGAAGAACAACCAGCCGCCATACATGCTCATGCCCTTG
>DASYCD010000459.1:0-16910 GCA_036500405.1 Bryobacteraceae bacterium | reverse complement strand
AGATGCCGCAATATGTACAAGGTTCCCGCTGTGCCATAGCTTCATGTGATATCCACCGAGGCATACGTTACAAGGTAAGGCCGGCATGGGCCCCTTGGCAGTACTAGTACTATCCCTTAAGGCTCCCCGAACAGACTTAAGCCGGAACTTTAGTCACGGCTATTTTCGCAAGCGTCTTCAATGGTTTAGCACTCATGTGCCGGTGCTCCAGTTGTAGCATTGGCCAAATGATTAAAGACATCTCTCAGCGTGGTATGGGCGATAGTGGCCGGAGGTCAAGACAAGGAAGAGCGGAAAGGAAGCCAGGAAGTGGCTGATTCTTAAGGGCTCCCGTCGGAAAACGAACCCATTTTCAGCCCGAACGAACCCAGAACAAACCCTGAACGAAGCCGGTTTTGCGATCAGCGAGCTGCGGGGGTGTAGGGCGGCGTGTAGCGTCGCCACAGGTCATTGACAATTGAATAATCCACCGGCGGTTCGACCCGAGAGCGCGTCGTTGGCGGCAGGGAGGAGGTCGACCTGCCGCTACGACGCCACGGCCAGCACGGCGTCGTCGGAGTCGTTCAGCTTGCCAATAGCCGCCGCGGCCTCCAACAGTTCATATCGCAGCAAACTGAGATCACTGGATCCACTCGCCGCCATCACGCGGTCCAGTTCTTTCAGGCTCGCTTCCAGCTTCTGTTTCGACGTTGCGGCCTGCGCAAGAATAACCTGGTCCCGCGACTCGATCTGACTGTAGAGCCAGCGCGTGGTCAGCAGGTTATTGACGCGAAGCGTGGCTTCCATCGCGTCGATCGGTTTGGTGAGGAAGTCCCTGGCGCCGAGTTCCATCGCACGTTTGCGCGCGGAGGGCGTTGTATCAGCCGTAATGACGAGCACCGGCAGATAGACTCGGTCCGGAATCCAGCCGCCCAGCTGACGGAGCACGGCGTACCCGTCCATGTTCGGCATCATGAGGTCGAGCAGAATGAGATCGGGACGCCAGGTACGGAAGCGTTCGAGTACTTCGCGGGAATCGGTGACCGCTGAGTGGTTGCGGTAGCCGGCCATCTGCAGGATGCGTTCGAGCAGCATCACGTTGGCGGCATTGTCATCCACAATCAGAATACGGCTATCCGCCAGCAGCTTACGATCGATCATTTATACTCCGACTCCGAGAACTTCGTCGACATAGTTGAGCAGCCGCCGGATATCGAGCGGCTTGGTGAAATATTCGTTCGCGCCCGCGGTGTAGAGGCGGTCCACCTGGCTGGGCGTCGCGTCGGCGCTGATCATGACGATCGGCGTTTCCGCGGTCACGCTGCGCTGCCGCAATGCGCGCAGCACTTCATCGCCCGTCATATCCGGCAGATGCAGATCGAGGAAAATCAGATCGGGCGCGTTCTGTGAAGCCAGTTCAAGGCCGAGCCGTCCCTGCATCGCCGAGATGAGCTGCACTTCGGGACGCGATTCCAGAATGCGCTGCATCAGAAGGTTGTTCGAAAGATTGTCTTCGATATACAGCAGCTTCAGTTTGCGAACGCCCGGGGTCGAGGCGGTACGCTCCTCAATGATTTCCGGAGAAGGTTCGGGCAGGGCACTCAACGGGCACTCGCCCAGAGGCAGTTCCAGCCAGAACGTGCTTCCGGCGCCCACGCGGCTTTCGACGCCGATGGTTCCGCCCATCGCCACCATCAGACGTTTGCTGAGGGCGAGGCCGATGCCGGTTCCTTCGATCCCCGACTGATCGCCCACCAGCCGCTCGAAAGGCTGGAACAGCTTCTCGATTTTCTCCGCCGGGACGCCGTCGCCTGTATCCGTGATGGCGAGACGGAAATTTACGCCATCCTTCAGCTGACAGGCAATGGTGACGCTGCCGCCAGGCTGGTTGTACTTGATCGCGTTCGAGAGCAGGTTCAGAATCACCTGCTGGAAGCGCTGCCGGTCAGCCAGAATAAAGCGCGCCCAGCCCGCGGATTCCGGTTTGCGGAAAGAGATTCTGTGCTCGCGAGCGAGGGGCGTCAGCAGGTCGATGGTGGACTGAACGGCTTCGCCCGCGTGGATTGGCTCGATGGAAAGCGTAAGCTTGCCGGCTTCGATGCGGGCGAGGTCCAGCACTTCGTTGATGAGCGTCAGCAGATGATGGCCGCCCTTCAGGATCTGATCGACGCTCTGGCGCTGCGGTGGCGAGAGTTCGTCGAGATCGAGCAACTGCGCGAAGCCGAGGATGGCATTCATCGGAGTTCGCAACTCATGGCTCATGCGCGAGAGAAATTCGCTCTTGGCATGATTGGCGCGCTCCGCTTCGGCGCGCGCCTGGCGCAGAGTTTCTTCAATCTTCTTTGAAGCGGTGATGTCGCGGAAGACCGCCACGCCGCCGCGCGTCACATCGTCCGAACGGCGCAGGGGCCGCGCGGTGGCATCAAGCCAGATATCTTCTCCGGTAGCCCGGTCCCGAATGATGAGCTCCACATTGCCTGGATTTTCGCCCTGGATAGCGCGCACGAGCGGAATTTCTTCCTCGGCGCAGGGTGTCATCGTATCGGCGCGATAAATAGTGACCTGCTGCAGCATATTAGTGAGAGTGCTGCAGAGCGCGCCTTCTCCGAGCAGGCTCCATGCGGCGGGATTGCAGAGGACGAGTTCGCCCGCGCTATCGGCCACCACCACCGATTCCGCCATGCTGTTCAGGATGCATTCGAGCAGACGGGCCTGCTTCTGGTTGGCGGCCTCCGATTCGGCGAGCTGCTTCGCGCGCTCTACCAGATCCAGCTTTTGCTGCTGCAGGACGAGCGCAGTCATGCGCAGCGTTTCGCTGAGTTCGCCAATTTCATCGCTCGAGGCATAGCGAGGCTCCGGCATGTCGCCCTGAACCAGACCGCCGGCGTTTTGCTGGAGCTCCGTGATACGGCGGACAATGCCGGTCGCGAACAGCAGCATCGCGATAAAGCCGCCAATCAGACCTACCGCGATACTGAGAAGCACGGCGAGGTCGGATGTCTTGATGGCGCGCGCAAGCCCGAGCGCCTGCACAGTGAAAACGCGCTTGACCACGTTCTGCATGGCGACGGTTTCTTTATCGATCTTCGAGCCGACCGCTGCGTTGCGAGTGAGCCATACGCGGCTCAGAGCGGCGGCGTCATGGCCCGGCTGCGAAATACCGGAGATATACTCATCGGCGGCCGCGCGCCGGTCCGCAAAAAGGTTGACCAGCGTATCGACGTGCGGGACCTGTTCCGGCTGTTTCGCGACAATGGCGCGTAGCTGAGGGAGAAGTTTCTGTGTGTCGCTGGCGGCCTGCTGATACTGTTTCAGATACGCTGGGTCACTCGTCAGACCGTAGCGGGCGAGCGCGGCGTCTTCGTCGAGCACGACCGTGTGAACCTTTTGCATGGCGGCGTACTGGTCAAGCGCCGTCTTGATCCACTTCGTGGCGTTCATGTAGCCGCCCTGAACGACGATGAAGGAGACGGTAAAGAACACCAGAGCCACGAGCGGAATCGCCGTGACGATGAGACCCTTCCGGCGCACCGGCATATTCAGCCAGCGCTGCCGGAATTTTTCAGTTGCCGTTTTCACGAAAACGCCCTTCTTTCCAAAGAAGAAGTTTCGGCAATTGCCGACAATACAGGGTTATTTTGAGTGAGTTATGACCCCTTGGACAACGTTGGCAAAGGATAACAGGGGCCGAATTTACGGGTTATTCCGTACAGGTCAGGACTTACGCTGCGGATGTCCTGGCGCCCATGGTGGGGGCGGTGCGATTCATCGGCGCCGAATGGATCTCTTCCACCAGGCGCTGCAGGCACGTCTGGATGCGTTTGTACGCTTTCCGGACATCGTCGAGCGTGCCTTCATAAGGATCGTCAATCTCGATTGCTGCTCCGCGCTCCAGAGAGCCGAGGAGAAGCGTTTTGCGCGCGGCCTGGGGAAATCGATCCGTCAGGACGATGTAATTTACGTAATCCATGACCACCAGGAGGTCGGCGGAGTCGATCATTTGCTGGGACAGCGGCTGGGCGTGGTGGTGTTCGAGCGAATATCCGAACTCCGTCGCGACGCGGGCAGCGCGGGCATCCGCATTTCTGCCGGCCATAGCGAACGTTCCCGCGGATTCCACTCGGATGTGCGGCGCGGCGGCGCGGAACATGGTTTCGGCCATCGGGCTTCGCATGATGTTGCCGTGGCAGATAAAAACCACGGAGCGCACTGGCGCTCGGAACGGACGAAAGCGGCCTGAGCGCACGATGGTCTGGCGAACGTACTTGAGGGGGACGGTGAGGCCAGCCTGGCGCGCCACTCGCAGCCGCTGGAAGCCCCCAGGAGAAAGTACGCCGCGCGCTGCGATGCCAGCCGCCTTCAGGCCAATGGCTCCGGCGGCATAGAGAAGGTCCTGAACCGCAGGCCACGGATCGGACCAGGACCAGATGGAATCCTTCGTATGGCTGGAATTTTCGAACGACTGCGAAGCGGCGCGCCAGCCGTAATGTTCCTCCGACGTCATGGCTTCCCACATGCGCTTAAGATCTCCGGCTAGCCAGCGGAACCGCATGCCCGCGCGCGGGATGGCTGGCGTGGGCTTTTCGCCGTGCACGACCTGCCAGAGATACCACGGAAAATCGACGCCGCTATGGAGCGCGAGCGAGATGGAGCCCCAAAACCGTCCGTTCACTTCCATCAGGCCGATGCGGCCGGTCGCCGGATCTTTCCGGAATTCCACCATCGCTACGCCTTCCCATTCGAGTGCGCGGAGCAGGGCAATGGACTCCCGCAGCAGTTCCGGTTCAATCGGTTCGGTTTCGGCGGAGACGCTCACGCCTCCACGCACGGGAAATTCGCGGATGCGCCGATGCTGCGTGGCGGCGACCGGATGGCCGTCATGCATCAGAATGTCGATGGCGACGCCGTAGCCGGGAAGGTAGTCCTGGATGAGAAACCACTTGCCGAAATCGGGAAAGCGGTCGAAGTGCTCGCGCAGTCTTTCGAAGTTGTGGATGGCTTCGCTCTTGATGCCGGTGGCCGCTTCCCCTTCCTTCGAGCGGGGTTTGACGATCACCGGGAATCGGATCTCGTGGCGCATGGCGGCGAGCATCACCACATCGGGAATGTCATAGTCGCGAGGAACGCTGATGCCGGTTGCCTCGGCGATTGCCAGCGTTTCGGGCTTGTGCAGAATCTTTTGGACGGCCTCGGCTTTGGGAGCGCAGTAATGCACCAGTTCGCGAACTTTGGTGTCGCACGCCATCATCGCCTTCAGGCATTCATCGCCGCAGGGCATGAGGGTGTCGATATCGTGCTTCGTGATCAAAGCGCGCAACTCTTCCAGAAATCTCTCCGGTTCGCGTTCGCTATCGGGGAGACACGTGAATGATTTCAGAGCGCGCGACTTGAGATGCTGACCTCGGCCGATGAGGCCAGCATGGACCGGTATCCCTCGCAGCGCCAGCCGGCGCGCCACCGGGATCACGATACGGGGAAGATTTCCGATGAGCAGCGTGCCCTTCACTGCGCCACTCCGGCGGCGTGCTCAACGGCAGGAGGTGTCGCCGCTTCCAGAAGACGGTTCAGCTCACTCCCGAGACTCTGGATGTATTCCTCGCTCAGGAAGCTATCATGGTCGCCTTTGGTATCGAATATTCGAAGGTCGCCCTGAATGTAGGGGCGCCAACCGAAGGTGGGGTCCGGATATTCGACCAGCTCGCTTTCCGCGCGGAACAGGACCGCGTTTCCGGTGTATGGTCCCGGTTGATAACGGCGAAGCGCAACCATGAACGCCTCCCAGGTATTCAGGCGGCCAAATCCTTTACCGTACGCCCAGATGTTCAGACTCATGCGCCAGTTGCGCAGTTTAAGCCCGGCGAAAACTTTCCAGTCCGTGTGGCGGACGGCGCGCAGGTTGAGAAGCAGCATGCGCTTCCAGCGTTCGACTGCGCTGAACTCCTCCGATGCGGAGCCAATGTCGTCTGGTGAGCCGATGGAGGTATCGAGAAGAAGGAGCAGAGCGGTCTCTTCGCCTTCGCGCTGAAGCTGCCGCGCCATTTCGAACGCCACAATGCCGCCGGCAGAGAAACCGCCAATGCGATAGGGTCCGTTTGGCTGAACGGAACGAATGGCGCGGATGTAATCGGCCGCCATCCCTTCGACTGAGGTGGAGACTTCTTCTTTGCCATCGAGTCCACGGGCCTGGATGCCGTAAACCGGCTGTTCCCCGCCGAAGCAGGAACCGAACGATCGAAAGCTGACGATATTGCCGCCTATGGCATGAACCAGAAATAACGGCGGTTTCGAGCCTCCGGTGCAGATGGGCACGAGCGTTCCCCACGGCGGCGTCCAGTTCGCGTCGCGGATCACGGCGGCGAGTTTCGCCACAGTCGGCGCCTGCAGAAGCGTCGAGAGCGGAAGATCCTTACTCAGTTGTTTTTCGATTCGAGCGAACAGCCGCGCGGCCAGGATGCTGCTGCCGCCGGCGTCGAAGAAGTCGGTATCGCGCCCGATCGAGCGCCGTTCCAGAACCGATCTCCAGATGGAGAGTAGCCTCGATTCGAGCTCATCCTTACCTTCACCGCCATTGGCTTCCGGCTCAACGACCTCGGTGAGATCCGGCAGCGCATTGCGATTGATTTTTCCGTTGGGCAACCGCGGCATTTCCGGGAGCTGAATGAGGTGGCTCGGAACCATATAAGCCGGCAGTTTCGTTTTCAGAAAGCCGCGGATTTCACCGGGCAGATCCTGTGAAGGCAACGCCACGAAATACGCGGCGAGCGCGGGTTCGCCGGTCGGTTCGGCTTTCACGACGACGGCGTTCTCCCGAATCAGCGGACACTGCGCCAGAACGGATTCAATTTCACCCAGCTCAATACGGAAGCCTCGCACTTTGACCTGAGAATCGGTGCGTCCGAAAATTTCCGTGGCGCCATCCGCGCGAATGGATGCAAGATCGCCAGTGCGATACATGCGCGCGTCCGGTTCCTCCCGGAATGGGTCTGTCAGAAATCGCTCGGCGGTCAGGTCAGGACGATGCAGATAGCCATCCGCTACGCTATCGCCACCGATGTAGAGCTCGCCTTTTTCGCCGGCGGGAACCGGGTTTCGATTTTCATCGAGAACGTAGAACCACGTGTTGGCGATCGGAGCGCCTACGTTGATGGCGGTCGACGAAGTAATCCGGCAGACCGAAGACCAGATGGTAGTCTCCGTCGGTCCGTACATATTCCAAAGCTCGCCGTTCGGGATCAGCGCTTCCGCGAGCGGAGGCCGCAACGGTTCTCCGCCGCAAAGCATTTTGAAGCCGGCTTTGCCTTTCCAGCCTGAATCGAGCAGCATGCGCCACTGGCCGGGAGTTGCCTGGAGGATTGTTGCGCCGGACGAATCGATCAGTCGCGAGAGTTTTTTCGGATCGCGCGATTCGTCGCCTGTTGCGATATGGACGCGGGCGCCGGAGACGATGGGCAGAAGCAATTCCATCTCTGCGATGTCGAATGACAGAGTGGTGACGGCGAGAAGTACGTCGCTTTCGCGAATCCCGGGCTCGGAGCGCATCGACCACAGAAAATTGACCAGGCCCCGATGGTGGATCTGCACGCCTTTCGGCTTTCCGGTGGACCCGGAGGTATAGAGAACGTAGACGGCATCCGTTGGGGCTGGTTCGGTTGGAAACGGTTGCGAAGAAGCGGCGGCAATGTCATCGCGCTCGCGATCCAGATGGATACAGCGGGTGCGCATCGGAAAGGTGTCTTCGGTGCGATCGTGCGTGATGATGGCGGCCAGCGCGGAGTGAGTCGCCATGTACTCCAGGCGATCCACGGGGAAGCGGGGGTCGAGCGGCACATAGACGCCGCCCATCTTCATGATCGCCAGCATCGACGCCAACATTTCCAGCGACCGGTCCAGACAGATCCCGATGTAATCGCCGCGGCGGGCTCCGCGGTTCAGCAGATGGTGAGCCAGCCGGTTCACTTCACGGTCCAGCTCCGCGTAGGTCCACGCTCGATCGCCGCATGCAGCAGCGTGGCGCGCGGGTGTTTCCGCCGCCTGTGCCTCAAATAACCGAACCACGGTCTTATCGGCCGGGTAATCGTTGAGCGTCTTCGTGCTGTTCTCCGAAATCTCTTGTGTCAATTCAACCTCTATATCGGGGGAATCGCCCGTAGGAAAAAACTCCGCAGAAACCTTGCCAATCGCGGCGCCCTCAGGAGATTCAGGTTGTAATTCGTACGAAGCTCGGGGTTTGCCCCAGAGCGGACACGTCTTTGCCACCATGAGTAGAAAGCCGATTGAAATAAATGTCTCAGTGGTGACGATTCCCCACGCCATTCCCACATGGGCGAAATGCGGAGCGAGGAGCGTCGCGAGCACGATATTGAGGGCTCCCGCGGTCGCTGTGATGCGTAAAACCTGCCTGTCATAACCGAGAGGCACCAGCCACTGCATCCCGAGCGAGCAGGTAATTGCTACGAGAACCGGATAGATCGCTTCGATCCGCAGCACGGCTATTGAGGGGACGAACTCGGGGCCCAGCAGGATGTGCACAATCCTCGGAGCGAAGATCCACTGCACAGCGCCGAGCGCGAGGCCCCCTGCCGCCATCAGAACCATGCCCGAGCGCGCCAGGCGCTGCGCTTTTTCGAAAGATCGCGTCGCGAGATTACTCACCCGCGGGAAAAGAACGTCGCGGATGGGAATCAACAGGCCGAAAGCTGCGCGGGTGATTTTATCGGCCCCGGCGAAATAACCGACGTAGGTGGTGGAAACAAATAATCCCAGGATGAAGGAATTACCGATGCTGTACATGCTTTCGCCGCCGCGCAGCAGAAACATCGGCCAACCCTGAACGATG
Organism: Bryobacteraceae bacterium; assembly: GCA_036500405.1. GTDB lineage: Bacteria > Acidobacteriota > Terriglobia > Bryobacterales > Bryobacteraceae > BOG-234. The sequence goes on along the minus strand of DASYCD010000459.1, from coordinate 8,095 downwards.
GAGGCTTTCATCAGGTGAAAACGTGGCCGAACGCACGGGATCGCGCGGAAGGCGAGCGCCAGGCCGAGGACCGAAGTAATGGCGGGCGCGAGTGCCTGAAAACCGAGGACTTTCCAGCCGTCTTCCGGCGAGTGAATGAACAGGAAGATACAGACACATCCGGCCACTTTGCCGACGATTTCCAGCACTGCGCACAGTTTCATGCGTTCGAGACCCTGAAAGAACCAGAGTGGCGCGAAGCCCTGAAAGACGGCGTAGCAAATACCGGCCGCAACGAGAAGAGGATTCGCTCGCAGAATCGGAATTGTCCACGCGATGATGGCCGCGCATATTGTGCACCCGAGCGAGAGAAGGGCCTGGGCGGAGAGGACGCCGGACATCACTTCGCCGCATTTGTGAGGATTATCCTGGTAGCGGGCGATTTCGCGCGTGGCGGAAAAGCTGAAACCGAATTCGATGGCGAGAACCAGAAATTCCGCCAGAGACTGCATAAATGCGACGAGTCCCCAGCCCTTTGGCTTGAGGGTCATCGCGAGATACGGCACTACAATGAGCGGCAGCGCTTTTCGACACACCTGGACGCCATATAGCGCCAAGGCATCGTGTACCAGCTTGTGGCGGGTGATACGGAGGAGGCGTTCTTTCACGGGTATGCGGGAGATTCACTCAAATGATTCGAAATCATACGTGCACAGGAGATTCCATTCACCGTCGCTGTGCCGGTCGCGGTGTTACCTGCAGGAGGGTGGCCATATCGGCCGCGAAAGCGACAGAATCGGCACCTGCCGACTATTTTGTGGCACTCAGCGGTAACCGTATTTGTCCATACACCGCGTCACACTCCTGGTCACCGACGTACATTGCGAGAAGCCAGATGATCGCTAAGGCGATCACAGCCAGCGCCTGAAGGTGCCAGACGATGTTGAGCGTGTGGATCTGGGGAATGCGGTTGAGAATCGGCCCAGGGGCGAGCGCAACTAACGTTGCGGCGGCTGCGATCCACCGAAGTTTTTGACGCTGCGCAAAGAGGCAAATCAACGATGGAAAAGTGAGAGCCAGAATCAACAGATCGTACACGCGATGGTAGACGGGCAGCATCCCGATACAGGCAATCGCTGCCAATGCGCCGAACATTTGGGTGGTGGTTCCGGCGCCTCGCCAGGCTCCGATTACAAACGGAATGAACAGCGCCGCAAACAACAGCCAGGAGAGCAGGTTGTAGGTGGATGGATCGCCCGTGGCCAGCACCCACGCCGCCTGCGCGTTCACGATATCCGGCGCAAACTGATTTGCATTCGAGGGATCGTTCACACCGCCGACCTGCTGGCTCGTTGTGATGTGTTCGCTGAGTTCCGCTCGCCAGTTTTTAGAAGGAGCGGAGAAGCTGACCCATGCCACGCCAATCACGAGCAACGCGATCGCAATGATGGCTGCCTTCAAAGCAGGCCGGCGAAAGACGGGGCGCAGGATCAAATACAGAAAGACGACGCCGGCGAGCTGTGGCTTCAGTCCCATGGCGATACCGAGGCAAATGACGCCTGCAACGTTGTGACGGTCACGAATAAAACACCACAGGCTGATCACTGCCAGGCCCACCGCTATGAATGAAGTCTGGCCGGCCTCTGTAGCGAAGGCGGCCGCATAGGAGGCGCTCAGCAGAGCCCCCAATAGAGCCATCCAGGGGCGGTAAATCGGTGTTAACAAGCCCGCCCACAGCAGGAAAGACGCGATAGATACGAGCGCGCTGAGCAGGAACCAGGCGACGCGCGCAGAGTGATAATTCAGGAATGCAAAAGGCAGGAGCTCGACCAGGGTGGAAGGCGGGTAGACAGGGGGAATGTAGCTCCACTTTTCCCCCCTGTCAACAGGTTGGCCGCCTGCGTCCGCGAAGGTTTTTTGCACTTGCAGGGAGTCGTAGGGATCGCAGCCGAGCAGAAGGCACCGGGCCCCGCTGTACGGCGCCACAAAATCGTGCATCGCGCCGGGGCTGGACTTCACGATCGATACCAGCCCTTTGCCGGTGAACCCAAGAGTGACAAGCCAGAAAAGCGTCCAGGCTGCGAGCTTGAACCAGCCGGAGCCGAAGGTCTGTCGATGCACGCCATCGAAAGAACCGGAGACTGCTTCTGGATCCTGCATCAATGCATCTCGACCCTGCATCCCACCCTCACGCAAGACTGTCGCGCTCGCTGATGAGCCCGCTTGGGAGCACGCGATAGGAGTCTTTCAGGCTGCAGAGAAGGTTGAATTTGAAGATGTACCAGAGTGCGGCAAGACCGTCCATGGCAGTGATTTTCTTGCCCTCTTCGTAGGTTCGTCCGCGATAGGAGATCGGCACTTCGTAAATCGCGCATTTCAGCTTGGTTACTTTTGCAGTTACTTCGATCTCAAAGCCGAAGCCCGAGCTTTCGATGATCATATTGCGAATAATCTCGCCGCGAAAGGCCTTATAGCCCGTTTCGACATCCGTCATATTGACGTTCGTGAAAAGGTTGGAGACGAACGTGAGCCCCTTGTTCGCGATGTAGTGGTAGAAGTACAGAACGCGCGAAGCTTTACGCACCAAGAACCTGGATCCGTACACGACGTCGGCGTCGCCGTTCACAATCGGGGCGACCACGTTTTCAATTTCGTTGGGATCATATTCCAGATCGGCATCCTGCACAATTACAATCTCTCCCGTGGTGAGCGCGAAGCCAGTTTTCAGGGCTTCTGTTTTTCCACGGTTCTTCTGGTGATGCGCCACCTTAACCCGCGGATCAGCCGCGGCCAGAGCGTCCGCGATCTGAGCGGTGCCGTCGGAGGAGCAATCGTTGACGATGACGACCTCCAGTACGAACGGCATCGCCAGCACTTCCGCCGTAACGCGCCGAAGAGTGGCTTTTTCGTTGTATGCAGGAATTACCACCGAAACACTTTCAGGAATCATCTATCGAGCCTTTCGTAGGGCATCACAATTGAATTTTGATGTTGCCAGACAAACTCGCTGGCACGTGATGATCCACGTGATTTACCTCACGCTCTGCTGAGCCGCCGCGAACTCCCCACAAAGGGCAGTTCCGCCAAACCACAATCAAAAAAGTAATGCAAACGAACGCCTCGGTAATGATCACGTCCCATGCCATGCCTGTATGGGCAAAATGCCGGGCAAGAAAAGTGGCGAGCACGGTATTCAGGAATCCGGCAGTGAGCGTAGTACGCAAGACCATCCGGTCGTAGCCCAGAGGTACCAGCCACTGCGTTCCGAGAGAGCAGGCGATCGCTACCAGGACCGGATAGGCTGCCTCGATGCGCAACACCACAACAGACGGCGCGAAGGCCGGACCCATCAGGACGCGGACGATGTACGGCGCGAAGATCCACTGCACGGCGCCGAGCGCCAGACCTCCGGCCGCCATGAAAACCACGCCGTGACGCGCCAGGCGTTCAGCTTTCTCGATAGACCGGGATGCCAGATGACTCATGCGTGCGTACAGAACGTCGCGGATCGGTATCAACAAGCCGAATGCGGCGCGCGCGATTTTATCCGCGCCAGCGAAATAACCGACGTACGTGGTGGAAACAAATAATCCCAGGATGAAGGAATTGCCCACGCTGTACAGACTCTCGCCGCTCCGAAGCAGAAACATAGGCCATCCCTGAACGAAGGCCAAACGAAGCAGATGGAAACGCGGGCGAACGCGTGGGATGGAGCGGAACGAAAGTGCGAGGCCCAGCAGGGAAGTAATGGCGGCCGCGAGCGCCTGAAAGCCGAGAACTTTCCAGGAATCCTCCGGCGTGTGGATGAATACGAAAATGCAGATGCACCCGGCGACCTTGCCGACGATTTCGAGCACGGCGCAGAGTTTCATCTGTTCCAGCCCCTGGAGAAACCACAGTGGCGCGATGCCCTGAAAGATGGCGTAGCAGAGTCCCGCGATGACGAGAAGAGGATTTGCGCGGAGGATCGGAATCCTCGATGCGATGAAGGCCGCGCAGATTGTGCAGCCGACCACGAGGATGGCTTGAGCGGAGAGAACGCCGCTCATCACTTCGCCGCACTTCTGAGGGTTGTCCTGATAGCGTGCGACTTCGCGCGTACCGGAAAAACTGAAGCCGAACTCGATCGCGATCACGAGAAACTCCGCCAGCGACTGCATGAAGGCGACGAGTCCCCATCCGGCGGGATGCAGGATGGCGGTCAGATAGGGTATGACGATCAGCGGCAGAGCCTTGCGGCACAACTGCACGCCATAAAGCGCCAGTGCGTCATGCACCAGCTTGTGGCGACTGAGGCGGAGGAGGCGTTCTTTCACGGGATCATTTCTGGATCATCTCCGCGGTCTGCTCGAGCGTGTCTTGCTGTTCTCGATGGGATTGCTGGAGAAGTTTGCAGAGTTCGGCGCCAACGTTTCGAAGTGCGGCGTCTCTGAGCAGATCGTCGTGATCGCCGGCTATATCCACCATTCGGAGATCGCCAAGGATGAGCGGTCCCCAGCCGAAGGTGGGATCGGGATATTCCACGAGCTGGTTTGCGGCGCGAAAAAGGACCGCGTCGCCCTCGTATGGCTTTGGCTGATATCGCCGCAGCGCCAGCATGAACGCCTCCCAGGGATTCAGCCGCCGCGAACCCCGGCGATGCTGCCACAGATGGAGCGCCATCCGCCAGTTGCGAATTTTGTATCCGGCGAAAACGCGCCAGTTCGTTTGCCCCACTGCCCGCAAGTTCAGAAGCAGCTTTCTCCGCCAGCGCTGCGCGGGGCCGAAGTCGGGGGCGGCGGCTCCCATGTCATCCGGAGAGCCGATCTGCGTGTCGAGAAGAATCAGGAGGCTGACGTCGTCGCCCGCTTTTTGAAGCTGCCGCGCCATTTCGAATGCGACAACCCCACCGGCGGAAAAGCCGCCAAGCCGGTAGGAACCACTGCTTTGAACAGAACGGACAGCGCGAATGTAGTCGGCGGCCATCGATTCGATTGATGTCGCCACTTCTTCTTCACCATTCAGACCGCGGGCCTGAATGCCGTAGATTGGCTGATCGCCATCGAAGCAGGAAGAGAGCGAGCGGAAGTTCACCACATTGCCGCCGATCGCGTGAACCAGAAACAGAGGCGGCTTCGATCCGGTGGTGGAAATGGGAACCAGTGTTTCCCAGGGCGGCGCCCAGCCGGTATTGCGAATGGCGGCGGCGAGGGTTGCCACCGTAGGCGCCTGGAGGATGGTGGCGAGAGGAAGATCCTTGCCGAGTTGTTTTTCGATTTGCGCGAAGGCGCGCGCGGTGAGAATGCTGGTGGCGCCGGCGTCGAAAAAGTCCGTGTTGCGGCCCATACCGGGTTGTTCGAGAACCGATCGCCAGATCTCAAGAAGCTGCGATTCAAGATCATCTACGCCGTTGTCCGAGCCGCAGATTTCCGTGGGAGCTTCCGGCAGTGCGTTGCGATCGATCTTGCCGTTGGGGAGCACGGGCATCCAATTGAGGGCTATCCAACGGCCGGGAATCATCCAGGCGGGTAGTTTACTTTGCAGAAATTGCCGGACGTCACCGATGGGAGCATTTGGCGCCTTCGTGACGAAATACGCCACCAGCGTGGATTCTCCGGTTGGGTCCGTTCTGACAACAACCGCGCTTTCGCGAATCAGCGGACATTGGCCGAGCACGGATTCGATTTCGCCCAGTTCCACGCGGAAGCCGCGTATCTTGACCTGACCGTCCAGGCGTCCGAAGACTTCGGTGGACCCGTCGTCGCGCAGCGCTGCGATGTCGCCGGTACGGTACATTCGCGCGTCCGGGTCGGGAGGAAACGGGTCAGGAAGGAACCGCTGCGCCGTGAGGTCGGGCCGGTTCAGATATCCGATTGCAACGCCGTCGCCTCCGATGTAGAGCTCGCCTTTCTGACCGGCGGGAACTTCGCGCTGTTCCTCATCGAGAATGTAGAACCAGGTGTTGGCGACGGGCCAGCCGATCGTGATTGGATCGTTGGCTGAAGCGATGCGGCAAATGGAGGACCAGATTGTGGTTTCTGTGGGACCGTACAGGTTCCACAATTCGCCTTTCGTGACGAGATCCGCGGCAAGCGAGTGGCGCAGCGGTTCACCGGTGCAGAATAGTTTGATCAGCGGGTTGCCTTCCCAACCCGCGTCCAGTAACATGCGCCATCGACCCGGCGTAGCCTGGAGGATGGTGGCGCCGGAGGATTCGACAACGCGCAGCAGTTTGCGGGGATCAGCGCTTTCCTCTGACGTCGCGATATGGACGCGCGCGCCGGCGATGAGAGGAAGGAGTAATTCCGCTTCGGCGATGTCGAAAGACAGAGTTGTGACCGCGAGCAGAATGTCATCTTCGTGGATACCCGGTTCCGAGCGTATGGAGCAAAGCAGATTTACCAGCGAGCGATGGGAAATCTGCACGCCCTTTGGTTTGCCGGTTGAGCCCGACGTATAGAGAAGATAAACGGCGCTCGCGGAATCGGGGACGATCGTGAGTGGATCGGACGAGGTGGCGGCGAGTTGGTCCCGTTCATCGTCGAGATGGATGCGCGTCCCGGTAATATCGACGACGTCGCCCGTTGCGTCGTGGACAATCACAGCACCGAGAGACGCGTCATCCGCCATGTACTCCAGGCGGTCGCGCGGAAAGGCCGGATCGAGCGGAACATAGGCTCCGCCCATCTTCATGACCGCCAGCATCGCGATCAACATCTCCACCGAACGATCGAGGCAGATGCCGACGAAGTCCCCGGCATTCGCACCCCGCGCGAGCAGATGGCGCGCGAGCCGATTGGCGTCACGGTCTAACTCCGAGTAAGTGCGACTGACGGCGCCGCACACCACGGCGACGCGCGACGGAGTTCGCAGCGTCTGCTCTTCAAACAATCTGGCTACTGTTACGCTACGTGGATAATCCGTGAACGCCACCCTCCGGCGCTCGTCATCCGTCTGTTTGTCCACTTCGTCATCCTCAGCAATTCCCTCGACAACTGGTGACGCCGGATATGCAGAAATTAAACCAATGTTCGCCATCGCCCCGTAACGAGTGGTATTACGAGGGGGCTGCCTGAAGGAACACTGAAAGTGTGATCGACCGCAGTGCATCATTGGCACGCGCGGCAGGCGTCGACGCGCGACTGCGGTAAAGTATTCCGGCTTTATTGAATACTGATGAGAGTTAGTGACTGCGTCTGGACGCCGCCGGCTGTGGCGACGATGGGCAGATCGCCTGTCCCAGGGCCGCTGGGAATCTTCACGTTCAGTTGATACAGACCCGCGGAGCCGATTCCGGAAAACAGTGGCGTCACCGGAACTCCGCCGATCGAAAGCTGCACCGGCGTCGTGGTGGCGGAGCTGTAGACCGGCACGATGCCGCCGGGATTGATAGCGGGACCGCCGTGCGTGTTGCTGACCGCGAAGCCGTGGTCGTGGCGGATTGACCCCCTCAGGCGGCGGTTCCCACCAGAACAATGGCGGTTAAGCGACTCATAAATCGGTTCTTCAGGATGAGGCGCAATCGACGGGCCCAATCCGTACGACAACGACAGGCAGTAGTGTTGTGGGGCATTCCGCCTTTAACCTTGACGTGACCCCTACAGGGTGATAGCTTTAGACCGTAATTCGCCTCGTGAAAAGACTTGACAGAATCCCGCGCGGCCGCCCGGCGCGGGCGTTCGCAATGACCCTGGTCGCCTCTGGTCTCGCTCTCCCCCAGGATGCCGTCCTCCCCGACGGCAAAGGCCGTGAAAAAGTCGAAAACGCCTGTACCGTCTGCCACAGCGCCGATCGCATTATGGCGCAACATATGACGTTAGATCAGTGGCGTTCGGAAGTCCGCACCATGGTGGAAAACGGCGCGTCGCTCGGTCCCGATGAGTGGGAGCCCGTTGTCGTCTATCTTTCGAAACACTTCGGCCCCCCGATCAACCTGAACACCGCGACCGCGAAGCAGCTTGTGGAAGGCTCGGCGTTTTCTGAAGCGGAAGCCGCGGCGATTGTCGCGTGGCGCGCGGCCAATGGCCGGTTCAGCGGTATAAAAGATGTGAAGAAAGTTCCTGGCGTGGACCAAAAGAAAATCGACGCGCAGCAAACAAGGATTACGTTTTGAAAGCCACGAAACCATTCATCGCCG
>DASYCD010000458.1:0-25076 GCA_036500405.1 Bryobacteraceae bacterium | reverse complement strand
AGGACATTCGTCCGCCCCAGATGCGGCTCGCCGGACTTCGGCCACAGCAGGAAAACGGCGGGAACATTGGGAATAGACTCGAGGAAGGGGCCAGCAGCACTCCGGTCCGTAGGCAGCGCGAGTTCCACCATGAGCAGTCCTCCCAGTGTACGGCGCGCCCCCATGCTACACTGAAATTTGCGTTCGTGCCTTTCTTATCACGAACCTAACCCTCTCAGGAGTTTTTGATCCATGGCAAGAGTTTGTGATGTTTGCGGCAAAGGGCCGCAGTTCGGACATAAGGTCAGCCACGCCCACAACGTAACCAACCGTCGCTGGAACGTCAATCTGCAGAGCGTCCGCGCAGTGGTGGCCGGCGCCAGCAAGCGCGTCCGCGTCTGCACATCGTGCATCCGCAACGGCAAAGTCCAGAAGGCGGCTTAACCAGCCTCGTTCGACAGGCGGGACTCGACGATCTGGAACGGATCGTCCCGCTTTTCGACGCCTACCGTCAGTTCTACAATCAGCCCCCTGATCTCGATCTGGCGCGAGCCTTCCTGCGCGATCGCCTGCGGAACCACGAGTCCGTCATTTTTCTGGCGCTCGACCCGCAGGGCGAAGCTTTGGGTTTCACCCAGCTCTACCCCAGCTTTTCATCCGGCGCAGCCCGGCGCATCTTCATCCTGAATGATCTTTACGTAATCCCGGAAGCCCGGCGGCGGAAAGTCGGCCACGCGCTTCTCGAAGCCGTCGCCGAATTCGGACGCCGCAATGGCGCAGTACGTCTCACCCTTTCGACCGCCCTCTCGAATTCCTCCGCTCAGGCGCTCTATGAACGCGCCGGCTGGAAGCGCGACAGCGTCTTCTGCGCTTATAACCTGCCGCTCTGACGTAGTACATTACGATCAGCGTGAATCCCGATCGACGTGCTTTCCTGAAATCCGCCACGCTCGCCACTGCCGCGCCCGCTTTCCTCCGCGCTCAGTCTTCGCGCCCCAATGTCGTCTACATTCTGACGGACGAATGGCGCGCCCAGGCCACTGGATACGCAGGCGACACCAACGCGCAAACTCCAGCGCTCGACAAGCTCGCAGGCGAAAGCGTCAATTTCGTCAACGCCTGCTCGAACCATCCCGTTTGCGCTCCCTACCGCTCCAGCCTGATCACCGGCCAGTTCCCGCTCACACATGGTGTTTTCCTGAACGACGAAGAACTGAAGCCAGAAGGAGCCACTCTCGGGCAGGTTTTCACGACCGCCGGCTACAACACCGGATGGATCGGAAAGTGGCACATGTACGGCAGCCCGCAGGGCAATTACGAGCGCCGCACAGCCTACATTCCGCCCGATCATCGCTTCGGCTTCTCGTATTGGAAGGCGAACGAGTGCACCCACGATTACAACCACTCGATCTACTACGAGGGTGAAAACCCCGCGCCGAAATACTGGCCCGGCTATGACGCCATCGCCGAAACCACCGATGCCTGCACATTTATCCAACAGCAGGCGAAGACACGCGACCCATTTCTACTCGTGCTCTCCATGGGCCCGCCCCACTTCCCTCTGGACACCGCGCCGGAGCAATATCAGGCGCTTTACCGCAACCGCGAAATCAAACTCCGCCCGAACGTACCGGCCAACGTCAAGACAAAAGCCATCAGCGATCTGCGCGGCTACTACTCGCACATCAAAGCTGTGGACGACTGCATCGCGCGGGTCCTTTCCACTCTCGACAAAGCCGGGATCGCCGAAAACACCGTCGTCATCTTCACCGCCGACCACGGCGACATGATGGGCTCCCAGGGCCTGCCATCCACCACAAAGCACGTCGCCTGGGACGAGTCGATCCGCGTCCCCTTCCTCCTGCGCTACCCGAAGAAACTGGGCACAAAACCACGGCGGATTCAAACAGTTCTCGGAACTCCGGACATCATGCCGACGCTACTGAATCTGGCCGACCTGAAGACGCCCGACGGCGTTCAGGGAACGGACTATTCAAAAGTAGCCGCCGGTTCCGCCCCGCCCAAAGACAGCGCCGCGCTCCTGCAATTCCCCGCCGCCTACGGCGCACTCCGCACCGCCGGCTGGAGCGAATACCGCGGCATCCGCACCCAGCAATACACGCTGGTCCGCACTCTCAAGGGTCCCGAACTACTCTTCGACAATCACGCGAACCCGTATCAAATGAACAACCTGGCGCATCGCGCTGAAAGTCAGAAGCTACTCGCAAATCTGGATAAAACCCTGAACGCCCGCCTGAAAGCCGTCAACGATAACTTCCTGCCGGGCCGTGAATACATCAAGCGTTTCGGCTACGAACACAATCACGAAATTGCACCGCTCTCAGGCGTCCACGGCACAAGCGGGGGTCGCTCGACCGGTTGAGTATGAACCTCTCGCGCTCCTCGGTTCGCACCGATCTCATCGACTACCACTAAGGAAAAACGAGGACCTCGATGCCCATGAAAAATCCGCCGCATCCCGGCTATTCAATCAAAGACGCCTGTCTCGATCCGCTGGGACTGAGCGTTACGGACGCAGCGGAGGCGCTCGGCATCGCACGTCACACTCTTTCACGGGTCCTCAATGGACACGCAGGAATTTCAGCAGAGATGGCGATCCGGCTTGAGAAAGCCGGGTGGTCGAATGCCGATCACTGGCTCCGTCTGCAAACACCATACGACCTTGCCCATGCAAGGCTCCATGAGAGTGAAATCAAAGTCCGCCGATATCGCCCACGCCGGGCGGCCTGAGCCGCGCTCACTGCTTCTTAAACAACCCGCCGAACCACGACTTCTTCTCCGGCACATCCTCCGGATCCTCGCAGTCGATATATTGATCCGTCAGCGCAATCCGCGGATAAGTTTCGAACAATCGCTCGGCGGTATCCTCGCCCCACTTCTCCGCCACAATCGCCCGCGCCTCGCGCATATCCGGCGGCCGCCACTCCGTGTCGTGCGCATCGCTCGCCACAAAGTGCACCATCTTCCGGTCCATCAGCAACCGGCAATTCGCTTCCGCCGATTTACCGAACCGCCCGGTGAACGACGCCGCCGTGATCTGAATCAGGCAGCCCGACCGCACCCACCGCACCATGTCCCCGACCCGCCCCATCAGCAACGCATTGCGCTCCGGATGGGTAATCACCGGCGTGATGTTCTTCTGCAGGAAGCTGGTAAACACGTCGTCAATCGTCTTCGGAATCGACGAATCGGCGAACTCCACCATGAGATACCGCTGGCCGTTGATCGTGTACTTCGCGCGGTTCTCGAGACAGCTCCGGATGTTGTCGAAAAACAGATGAAAATCGCAGCCGCGATGGATCCGGATCCGGTCCCCCATCTTCGCCTGCAGCTCCGCCACGCGCTCGGCCACTACTTCATATTGAAAGTGATACTTCAGGTCGGAATGCGGCGTCGCCACAATATCCGTAGTCCCGCCGGCGGACGCCATCTCCAGCATCGCAATCGATTCTTCCATCGACCGCGACCCATCATCCACCCCGTAGCAGATATGGCTATGAATATCGACCATGCGCCAATCAGAGTTCCGGATAGAACTCGAAGAAAGCGTCGAGCGACCGCATCAGTTGATCTTTGATCTCCTGCTCGGTGCTTCCCTCAATCACGTGCATGGTAACAGACGCGTCGTTGCCGTTCTTCAGGCGGATACCCCCGTCTTCGAACGATTCCATTTCCTCGGCGGGAAGCAGGCGAAGTCCGTAAACCAGGGCAAGCTTCGCCATCAGATGAACATCTCTTCGTCCTGCGTGGCCCGCGAGACGTTTGGCCGCATTCCCTGAGCGTACGCGGAGACACCGGCCCGGATTCCGGCGATCACACCCGAAAACTCCGTGGCGGGTTTCATCGCCGCGCTCTTCAGATTGGCGCCGAGTTCCTGCACCTGCTCCACCGTGTCGTCCACGGCAGCATCCACCCGCGCCACCTGCACCTTCGTACGGTCGGCGATGTCACGCCCCACGTCGCCAAACCGCTGCGCCTGATCCTTCGCCACAGCGGACACGTCGCGAACATTGGCGGCGGTTTCTTTGGTGGAAGTTACGATTTCATTGATCTTCGGCGCGTTTTCGTTCACGAGGAAGCGCACCGAATCGATCATCGGCTCCGTCCGGCCCACCAGATGGTCGACTTTGCCCTTGAGCTGCGCGACCACTTTGATCACCGAGAGCATCATGACCGACATCCCGACAATACACAATGTCGCGATCACGACGCCAGCCGCGATGATCCAGCGAAAAGTCTCCTCTGACATGTAGTGTCCGATCCCGCCCGGCCAGTCGCGCCGCGGCTAAGCCGAAGGCGCGTTATCGACCTTATCGCGATACGCCTGGCGGCCGGCTTCGATCGCATCATTGATCGAATCACGCTGGCGGCCCACCGCGTCGCGTCCCTTATCGACGACCGTCTGAGCCGAACTGCGCAGTCCTTCCGACTGCTTCTTCAGATAGTCTTTGCTCTCATCCGCCTTGCTGCGAAGCAGATCCCGCGTCTCTTCGCCCGATTGCGGAGCAAACACCATCCCGAGCCCGACGCCGATTCCGAGTCCCAGTAAGAAACTTCCGAATTTATCCATGAGTTTGTCCCTCTGTTGGACGGGTTTCACGAGCACCCGAAACCAATCACAGTATACGACGGTTTCGGCATTGCAACCCAGTGCCCGTTGTGGATAGACTTCAGTTACAGCCATGCGGCCGCAGGCAAGACTGAATGAAGATGCGCTGTTCGAATACGCGGTTCGCGCCCTTGCCACACGCTCGTATTCTTCCGAGGAACTGCGTACCAAACTGCGCCGGCGCGCGCAAAAAATAGCCGACGTCGATCCCGCGATTGCCCGCCTTCGCGAGCTCGGCTACCTCAACGATGAGCGCTTCGCCGAAATGTTTACCACCTTGCGTGTGGAAAGCGACGGTTTCGGCCGCGCCCGCGTTCTGAGCGACCTCCGCGCCCGCCGGGTCGCCCCGCCCCTCGCCCAGAAGGCCGTCGCCCAGGCATTCGCAGGCAAAAACGAACCCGAGATGATCGCCGCCTGGATCGAGCGCCGCATGCCATCCGTTGCGGCGGGCGAACATACCGGCGATGAGCGCCAGTTGGCCGCCGCCTGGCGAAAACTGCGCCGCGCTGGATTCTCCTCGGGCGCCATCATCACGGAACTGCGGCGTTTTGCCGCCCATCCGGAACTCATCGAAGATCCTCCGCCAGAGGATGAACCGGCCGACGGCTGAGCGTCTTCCGGCTGGTATCATCACCAATGAAGCTCTCGGGTCGCTTATCGCCGTCTTTTCAACGGGAACGCACAGCGCCCGGGTTGCGTCCATAGATACTCAATCCATGATGAAGTCATCCCTCGTCTGCGGTCTCCTGATCGCGTCCGGTTCTTTGTTTGCCCAGCAATACGGAATGATCACCGTCGCCGGCAACGCCACAACGGGCTGGTCCGGCGATGGAGGTCCCGCGCTCAACGCTCAGTTCAATGACCCGATCCGCGTCGCCCTCGATAGCAAAGGCGACATCCTCCTGAACGATCTGGGGAACAACTCCATCCGCATCGTGTCGCCGGATGGATCGGTGAACTCGGTCGTGGGCAACGGATCGCCCGGCTTTTCAGGAGACGGCGGCAGCGCCGTCGGAGCGCAGCTCACCTCGCCGCAGGATATCGCGGTGGATTCGCACGACAACCTTTATATCGCCGATACCGGCAATCGCCGGATTCGAATCGTCTCCGGCGGAAATATCCGCACGTTCGCCGGCACCGGCGCCGGGGGGATCCAGAACGATCCGCTCGGTGACGGAGGCGCCGCCACCGACGCCCGGTTTATCACGCCCACCGGCGTGGCCGTTGATAAAGCCGGGAACGTGTACGTTTCGGATATCGGGAATGCGACCGTCCGCAAGATCACGCCGGATGGCGTCATCACGCGTTTCGCGGGCACAGGTTTTCTTTCGTTCGGGGCATTTTCGGGTGAGGGCGGACCCGCGACGCAAGCGCTTCTCGGCACTCCGTATTCGCTGACCACAGACCCGGCGGGGAATGTTTATATCGTGGATATCGGCCTGGGCCGCCTGTTCCGCATTGGAACCGACGGGAATATCCACACGGTCCGTACGAATTTTTCCGCTCAGAACTGCGCCGTTGACGCGGCCGGCAACATTTATGCCGCGGACTACAGCTTCAACACGGTCGAACGGATCACAAGCAACGGAACGGTTCTGTGGATCGGCGGCAACGGCATCGCGGCTTATTCGGGCGATGGCGCGCCAGGCACTTCCGGCAGCATGTCGCTGCCTTACGGCGTCGCAGTCGATGGCAGCGGGAACGTCTTTGTCGCGGAAGCCGGGAACGCGATCATCCGGAAACTGAACCCGCACCCGTTCTCCATTGGCGCCATCTCCAACGCAGCGACGATCCAGCCCTTCACCGCGCCGCCCAGCGGCGAGGGTGATGCGACGGAGCCGATCTCTCCCGGCGAAATCATCGTATTGTTTGGAACCGGCCTGGGGCCGGACACGCTGGTCTCCAATAACCTTGGCTCCGATGGTAAGTTCGGCACCAGCCTCGCGGGAACCACGGTGAATGTCGGCGGCGTGAACGCGCCCATCATCTATACGTCATCCACGCTCGTCTCGGTCGTAGTCCCCTACGCAGTCGACGGCCTCTCCACGGCCGACGTTTATGTCACCTACCAGGGCAATAAGTCCCTCGTGAACACCGTGCAGGTGGCGGCGACCGCGCCGGGATTGTTCACGCTCGATTCGAGCGGAGCAGGCAATGCGCTTGCGGTGAACGTTTCCAATGCGCAACTGAACACGCCCTCTAATCCGGCGAGCCAGGGCGATTTCCTGATCCTTTATGCGACCGGTGAAGGCCAGACTACTCCGGTCGGCGTGGATGGCCAACTGGCGCCTTCGCCCACACCGATCCCAACCCACAGCGTGGCCGCCACGGTGAACGGCATTCCGGCGAATGTGACTTATGCGGGAGGAGCGCCCGGAATTGTTGCCGGAGTGATGCAGGTGAACCTGCAGATACCGAATGGCGTACCGCCCGGCGCCGCTACCGTGAAACTGCTGATCAACAACGTCTATTCGCCGGCCGTCACCATCAACGTCCAGTAATCCTGCGTGTGGGCCGATTGTGAGGGTAGTCCGCCCCACATCACAGAACCTGGCGGAGCCATTGGACCATGGCGAGTTTGTATTTGCTGGCTTCTTGCGGCAGGGCGGATTCCCACCAGCGCATACCGTGTCCACCTCCTTCGATGGGAAAAAGCTCGCACGATGCGCCCGCGGATTTCAGGCGGGCGCACATGGCCTGCGATTGCGCGAAGGGGACGAGTCCATCGCTTGTGCCGTGGATGAGGAGAAACGGCGGGGCTCCCGGCGCAATTTTCTCGATCGGTGAGAGCTGGCGGAGACCTGCGAGCAGAAGCGCTTCGAACGGCGTTCCATTTAGCGAGGCGTGGAGCTGATTCGGGATCAGATCGGAATTCTTCGCGAGCGCGGCGAGGTTGGTTGGGGCGTAGAACGCGACGACGCCGCTTACGCGGCCGCCCGGTTTCGGATTCAGCGCGGCCATGGCGGCGAGTTGTCCGCCGGCGGATTCGCCGATGAGAGCGATGCGATTGGGGTCGATGCGATAGTCGGCGGCGTGCTGGCGGACAAAGAGCACGGCATTGCGGACATCGTCGATGGGCGCGTTGAATTCCGAGAAATTGCGCAACAGGCGGTAGTCGATCGAGAACCAGGCGATACGGGCATCCTCAATGGGGCGGAAAAGTGGGGCGACGTCGGCGCGGCGGTCTCCGCGCACCCACCCGCCGCCGTGGACGAGGATCACCGCGGGAAACGGGCCGGGGCCGGGTGGGATGGCCGCGTCGAAGTAGAGCGGCGTACCGTCGGGCCGAGAATATTCGACTGCGCGCGGAAACCGGACGTTGGGAGCCGAGGCGATGGAGGCCATGAATAGCGTGGAGGCGAGGGACAGAATCCCGCCGGCGAGATACATCTGGCTATTGGATGTGAGGCTCGTGCTTCGGGTTTCGGCGCTCAGGTGAATTGGCGCGGATAATAGGTGAGATGACACGCCGAACAGCACTCCTTTCTCTATCCGCGGGCGCGGC
Source organism: Bryobacteraceae bacterium (assembly GCA_036500405.1). Lineage (GTDB taxonomy): Bacteria > Acidobacteriota > Terriglobia > Bryobacterales > Bryobacteraceae > BOG-234. Next base: position 16,962 of record DASYCD010000458.1, on the reverse strand, counting down.
AGCCGCCGTATGCCCAGCCGGGGCTCAGGAGATTCCCGCGGACGTGAATGCGCGGAACGATGCGTCGACCGGGAGCTTACTGAAATCGCAGATCACCGAAGCGGGCCCGTGGCAGGGAAGCGTTCCGGATGAATATGGGATGCATCAGCCGATCTCGGTGGCGGGGCTGATTGAGACGCTGACCGCGGCGGTAAATCATCCGGGTTCGAAATTCCACGGTTCAAACGAAGTGGTGGAGCGGCTTCGGTTGGGCGCGGGGTTTCTGGAGCGGTCGCAGAGTCCGGAGGGATTCATCGATCTGCTTTCGACGAATTTCAACTCCTGTCCCGACACAGGTTTTGTGGTGCATAGCGTGGGAACGGCGGGCGCGGTGGCGAAGATTTCGGGGAACGACGCCGTGCTCGGGATCCTGCGGCCGTTTCTGACGAAGGCGGCGAACGGAATGGCGCAGGGCGGGATTCACACGCCGAATCACCGGTGGGTGGTTTCGTCGGCGCTGGCGCAGGTGAATGATCTGTTTCCGAATCCGGCGTACGTGCGGCGGATTGAGCAGTGGCTGGCGGAGGGGATCGATGTGGATGGCGACGGCCAGTATACGGAGCGCAGCACGATCACATACAACACGGTGTGCGACCGCGCGTTCACGGTGCTGGCGGCGAAGCTGAAGCGGTCGGAACTGCTGGATCCGGTGCGGCGGAATCTGCGGGCGATGATGTACCTGCTGCATCCGGATGGAGAGGTAGTGACGGAAGTTTCGCGGCGGCAGGATCAGTTTGTGCGCGGGACGATGGCCGGGTATTGGTTTCCGGTGCAGTATCTGGCGGTGCATGACGGGGATGGGCAGTTCGCGTCGCTGGCGCGCGGACTGACGGACAATATGCGGCTCTCGGCGCTGATGGAATATCCGGACTTATTGAAGGCGCTGCCGGCGGCGACCGCTTTGCCTTCGGATTACGAGAAGGTGATGCCGGAGATCGGGCTGACGCGAATCCGGCGAGGGGAACTGGATGCGACGCTGGTGCTCGCGGACAGCAGCCGGTTTTTCTCGGCGCGCAAGGGCGCGGCAGTGGTGCAGGCGGTGCGGTTCGCGACGTCGTTTTTCGGGAAAGGACAGTTTGTGCCGGCGTCGACAGTAGGGCGCGAGGGAAGCTATATGGCGACGCAATCGCTTTCAGCGCCGTATTATCAGCCGCTCGTGCCATCGCAGAAGGTGGATTACAAAAACTGGAGTGCGCTGCGCGACGAGCGGCGGAAGACACAGATCTGCGCGATGGAGCAGTCGGTGACGGTGAAGGAGAAGCCGGGCGGATTCGATCTGCGAATTCAGTCGCGCGGAGCGACCACAGGTAAAGGGTTGGGAGTGCCGCTGGCGATCGAGATCAATCTGCGGGAAGGCGGGCGGCTGGAGGGATGCCGTCCGGCGCCGCATGTGGACGACGCGTGGATTCTGGAAAGCGGCTACGCAAAGTATACGGTAGGTGAGCAGACGGTGCGGATTGGTCCGGGCGCGGCGGGACATCTGCTGACGCAACTGCGCGGGGCCGAGACGAAGCTACCGGGTGTGAGCGTCTATTTGACGGGATACACACCGTTCGACCAGACCGTTTCGCTTGAGTTCAGTTAATTCGAAGCGCGGGCATGCGCCGGCGCTCGATATTCCGCGTACCCAGCGTTCTTCACCGTAACGGGGCTGGGCTGGAAGCTGTGATTGTGCCTTTCGTGCTGAGTGGATTCCGTGCGAGGAACGTTCGCGCCGCGGAGATACGCGATTGATCAGTTCAAGAGAATCTATAAGCCGCTGGCCCGGCGGTCGCGCTGGTGCGTTGTCGCGTAGCTGCGCCGCTATTCGAGCGGAAGGCCGGATTCCTTGAGTGCGCGCCAGCCGCCATCGAGCGAGATGACGTTCGTATAGCCCATTTTCTGGAGGCTTTCGGCGACGAGAGCGGAGCGGAAGCCGCCGCCGCAGTAGAGGACCATGTGGGTGCTCTTATCGGGGTACGTTGCTTCGATGTCGCGCTCGATGATGCCGCGGCTCAGGTGGATGGCGCCTTTTACGTGAGCGGCGGCAAACTCGTTGTCTTCGCGAGTATCGACGAGAAGCGGTTTTTCACCGCGCGCGAGCATTTCCTTGTAGCCTTCGATGTCGGTCTCTTTGACGTGAGCTTTCGCGTCGTTGACCAGATTGAGAAAAGCCGGGCTGTGGTGTTTCATCGCTACTCCACCCTCCTGATGCTGGCTCCGACGGCGGCCAGCTTGGCTTCTATGTTTTCATAGCCGCGGTCAATGTGATAGACGCGGTCGATCACGGTTTCACCTTTCGCGACGAGCGCCGCAAGCACGAGCGACGCGCTGGCGCGCAGATCCGAAGCAATCACCCCAGCGCCGGTGAGACGGCTCTTGCCGGCGACGATGGCCTCGCGTCCTTCGAGGCGAATGTTGGCCCCCATGCGCATCAGTTCCTGAGCGTGCATGAAGCGGTTTTCGAAAATCGACTCGCGCACGATGGAGATGCCGGTAGCCTGCGTCATGAGCGCCATGTACTGGGCCTGGAGATCGGTGGCGAAGCCGGGGTACTCTTCGGTGGACATATCGACCGCATTGAGGTGATCGCCGGGGAGAACGCGGAGAGTGGTGGCGTCGAGTTGAACGACGTTCACGCCGGCCTTGGCCAGCTTCGCGGTGAGGGCGTTCAGGTGTTCGGCGACACAGCCGGTGATGGTGACGTCGCCGCCGGTGATCGCGGCCGCGACGACGTACGTGCCGGCTTCGATGCGGTCGGCGATGATTTCGTGCGTGGCTCCGTGCAGTTTCGGAACGCCCTGAACCCGGATGACGCTGGTGCCTGCGCCTTCGATATTCGCTCCCATTTTGCGGAGCAGTTCCGCGAGGTCGACGACCTCCGGCTCGCGCGCGGCGTTCTGGATGATGGTTTCGCCTTCGGCGAGAACGGCGGCCATCAGGATGTCTTCCGTGCCGGTGACGGTAATGCGGTCGAAGACGACGCGGGTACCTTTCAGACCGTTGGGCGCGACGGCTTCGATGTACCCGTGCTCCTGAGAGATTTTGGCGCCGAGGAGTTCGAGGCCGGAGAGATGAAAATTAATGGGGCGAGCGCCGATGGCGCAGCCGCCGGGGAGCGAGACGCGGGCGCGGCCGGCGCGGGCGACAAGCGGGCCGAGCACGAGGCTGGACGCCCGCATGGTTTTGACCAGCTCATAGGGAGCTTCGGGCGAGACGATACGCGGCGTTTCGAGAGTGACGCGTTCCTCTTCGACGCTGATCTCCGAACCGATGTCCTGCAGGAGGCGTTCCATGGTGCGGATGTCGCGCACGCGCGGAACGCGATTGAGAACGACTTTATCTTCCGTGAGAAGAGCCGCGGCGAGCGCGGGGAGGGCGGAGTTTTTCGATCCGCTGGTGGGGATGGCGCCGTGAAGCGGAGCGCCGCCTTCGATGACGAATTTATCCATGATTTGTCAGAGTCTGGAGATGGCTTAGGGTCTTTTTCTATTGTCGTTTATCCGGTCGATTGCGTGCCGGACAACGTTGTTCGCGGATTTCAGAGCCTGGGCTGCCTGTTCGTGTGTGGCGCCTGTGGCGGTCTGGATGATGCGAAGCGAGCGATCGAGGAGTTTCGAATTTTTCGGCTGTACGTTGACCATCAGGTTGCCGCGCACGTAGCCCATTCGGATGAAGGCGCCTGTGGTGAGCATGTTGAGGACGAGCTTGGTTGCGGTACCGGCTTTCAGGCGCGTCGAGCCCGCGATGATTTCCGGGCCTGGCGTAGGAGTGATGGCAATCTTCGATCGACGCGCGAGCTCGGAATTGGGCGTGCAGCTCACGCCGACGGTGATGGCGCCGAGTTTACTGGCTTCGTCAATGGCTCCGAGAACGTAGGGCGTGCGGCCGCTCGCGGCAATCCCGCAGAGAACGTCTTTCGCCGTGAAGCCGCGCTTGCGGAGGTCGGCGGCGCCGATGGCGGGATCGTCTTCCGTGGTTTCGGTGGCCCGGGAGAGAGCGGGTTCGCCGCCGGCGATGATGCCCTGCACCAGTTCCGGGGCGACGTTGAAGGTGGGAGGGCATTCGGAGGCATCGAGAACGCCCAGACGTCCGGAGGTGCCTGCGCCTATATAAAAGAGATGGCCGCCGGCCTGGAAGGCATCGACAATGGCGTCGACAGCGCGGGCGATGTGGGGGAGTTCAGGGGTGATCGAATCGGCGACCAGCCGGTCTTCGGCGTTGACTATCTGAAGCATCTCCAGGGTGGAGACCTGGTCGATACGCGCGGAGGCCGGATTCGTCTGTTCAGTGAGGAGGTTGTGGAGATCTTCCGGCATTCTTCAGGTTAGCCCTGTACCCGTCTTTGGCGCTCTCGCCAGAAGGGCTCGCGGAGATCCTTTTTCAGGATTTTGCCGGTGCCGCCCTTGGGAAGGGGTTCGGACTGAATGATATAGCGGCGCGGAATCTTGAATTTCGCGAGACGGGCGGTGAGCCAGGCGCCCAATTCGGATTCAATGAGGGCGGCGCCGGGTTTCGTGACGACAAAGGCGACTGGAATTTCTCCCCACTTATCATCGGGCGCCGCGACGACGGCGGTTTCAGAAACCGAGGGGTGCAGCGCAATAACCTTTTCGATTTCGATGGACGAAATGTTTTCGCCGCCGCTGATGATAATGTCCTTCTTGCGGTCGACGATCTGGACGTAGTTTTCTTTGTCCCAGATTCCCATATCACCGGTATGTAGCCAGCCATCGGTGAGAACGGCGGCGGTTGCTTCGAGCTCGCGATAGTAGCCGTCCATCACCATGTCGCCGCGGACGACGACTTCGCCCACTGTGGAGAAGTCCTGCGGGACCGACTGCATTTCGGGATCGACGACCCGCACTTCGGCGCCAAAGATCGGCCATCCGGCGTAGGACTGCTTTTCCCAGCGGTCTTCATCGCTTGTATAGAAGACGGTGGATTTGCGGCGGGCGCTGGTCGCGACGGGGCAGGTTTCGGTAAGACCGTAGCCCGCGAGAATCTGGCACGGAAAGGCCTTTTCGAGATTTTCAATAAGCGCGGACGAAGACGCGGCGCCGCCGATGAAGACCTGCTGCAGCGAGGAGAGATCGTAATCGCCGCGCTGCTCAAAGGACAGCAACGCGTTCGCCATGGTGGGGACGATGGAGAGCGAAGTCGCGCGCTCCTCCTGAATCAGGCGGCAGACGGTGGGGCATTCGAAGCGGCGAATCATCACCTGCTTCATGCCCATCATGGTGGCGGTCTGCGGGCGGCCCCAACCGTTCGCGTGGAAGAGCGGGATGGTGTGGAGTTCGACGCCGTGGTGGTTGAGATCCATGCAGCCCATGCTGTTGAGCGCGTGGAGGTAGAGGGTGCGATGGGAGAGCGTTACGCCTTTTGGCGTGCCGGTGCTGCCGCTGGTGTAGAAGAGCTCCGCAATCTCGTCTTCGTCGTAAGAAGTAATGTCGATGGGGTTCGGGTGCCCGTTACGAATGAAATCTTCGTATTCGGCATCGAGGTTGATGGTGCGGAGCGAAGGCGATCCGGCGCGGAGCAGGCTGACCGTGGACGCGAACTCGGTTTCGTAGAACAGAATCTTCGGTTCGGCGTGGGCGACGATGGCCGTGAGTTCCGGCCGGGTAAGACGCACGTTGAGCGGCATCGCGATGGCGCGGATGATAGGGGCGCCGTAATAGCCTTCGAGAAGCTGGTGGGTGTTGTAGCTGAGGAATGCGACGCGATCGCCAGGCTCGACGCCCGCGGATTTGAGCGCGGCGGCCAGGCGGCGGCAGCGCTCGTCCACCTGACCGTAGGTAAAGCGCTTTTCGCCGCAGACGACGCCGATTTTTTCATGGAAAAGATCCGCGGCCCGCGTCAGGCAGCGAATCGGCGTGAGAGGGATTCTCATCTTGAGTCAGCTAAGATTCTAACCGATTGAGACGGGAGACCCGATATGATGCAGGGGTGACAAAGACGGGGGCGCTGCGCGCGTTTCTCATCTCGGGATTTTTGCTGGCCTTGCCGGGCGGCTTGCTGCCACTGTGGGGATACCATGTCCATCCCGAATTCGGCACGGCGGGGAATTATTTTCTCGCGCTGGGCGCCGGGATGGGCGCGGCGATGTGGCTGGCGCGGATGCTGGTACGGCGATTCCGTCCGGATCGGATTCTGGCGGCGGGATGTTTCCTGGCGGCTGCGGCGCTGGCGATGCTGTCCGTTGCGGCGCCCCCTTCCACGGTCTGGTACGAGGCGTTGTGCGTGCTGGTGACGGGCGCCGCGGCGGGGCTGATCAACGGCGCGATTTTCGAGTCCGTGGGGGACGCGTGGGAGGAAGATCCGGCGGGCGTGACGCTGCGCGGGGGGATTTATTTCGGAACGGGGAGCGTTGCGGCCGCGCTGCTGATGGCGCAATGCGTGACTGCGATTGGATACGCGGCCGCTACGCGCGTGCTGGCGATCAGTGCGGCAATTCCCGCGGCGGCGGCGGTCGCGTTTCTGCGCTCGCGGATTGAAGCGACGAAGTTGCGGGCGGACGATGAAGCGTCTGTACGAGAGCGAGGTACGGTACTCGCGATCCTGTTCGGATTTTTGTTGTTTTTTCAATTTGCAAATGAATGGTCGATTGCGGGGTGGCTGGCGGTTTATCTGATCGATCGGCTGGGGATGAGTCCGGCGGCCGCTGTGACGATGCTGGCGTTTTACTGGATCGCACTGACGATGGGACGCATGGGGACGGCGCTGCTGATGCAGATTATGCCGCATGGGCGATTGCTGGGAATCAGCGCGTTTTGCGCATTGTTCGGCGGGATGGCGATGACGTTTTCCGATGCGCGCGGCGGCGTGATTGCGGGGATTCTGCTGATGGGGGCGGGATTTTCGGCGATCGGTCCGCTGGCGTCTGAGCGGATTGCGCCGCGGTTTTCCGGATACCACGCGGATTATTTCTCGGGGCTGTTCATGTTTGCGATGTCCGGGGGAACGCTCGCGGCATTCGGCCTGGGGCATCTGGCGGGACCGCTGGGGCTGCGCGTGATCCCGATTACGGCGATGGTGGGGAGTTGCGCGGTGATCGCCTTGATATCGGTAATCCGGCTGGGGCGGAAGGTTTCGGGCAATTAGAGACTCGGGTTGTTATATGCTCTTACGAGTCTCTCTATGAAGCTTTCTCTCGATTGGTGGTCCGTGATTCTGGCCCTGGCGGCAATTGGATTTGTGATGGCCGGCGCGATGCCGCATATTCCCTGGTAGATCCCCTCTATGAACCTTCTGCGAAAAATTCCGGGGATACTTCTGCTCGCGGTGATTGGCTATGCGGGCAAGTTTACGGAGCAATCGATTGCAGCTTATGGGAAGGCCCACCATACGGCGCTGCCGAACATCGAATACGTTCTTTGGGCGATTATTTTCGGACTGCTGATCGCGAATACCGTGCGCGTTCCGGCAGTGTTTCGCCCGGGCGTGGATACGTATGAGTTCTGGCTGAAGCTCGGAATCGTGTTCCTCGGAGTGCGGTTTGTTGTGGGTGATGTGGTGAAGCTCGGAGGAGCGAGTTTGTTGTTTGTCGCGATCGAACTTGCTGTGTCGATTGCGCTGATGACATGGCTGGGGAAAAAGTTCAATCTCACGCCGAAGCTGACAAGCTTGCTGGCGATTGGCTCCTCGATCTGCGGCGTGTCGGCGATTATTGCCGCCAAGGGCGCCATCGATGCCGATGATGAGGACGCATCGTATGCGATGGCGGCGGTGCTGGCGCTCGGCGCGTTCAGTCTGTTTGCGTTTCCGGCGATTGGGCATGCGCTCGGCATGAACGACAAGATGTTCGGAATGTGGGCGGGACTGGCGGTGGACAATACCGCGGAAGCCACGGCTGCGGGCGCACTATATTCAGACGCGGCGTCAAAGTTCGCGGTGCTCGCAAAGACGGCGCGCAACGCGACGATTGGGTTCGTGGTGCTTGGTTACGCGATTTACTGGGCCAAGCAGAGTCAGGCGAAGGAGATCACCCGGAAGGGCGCGTTTCTGTGGGAGAAGTTTCCGAAGTTCGTGCTGGGGTTCATGATCGTGTCGCTGATGGCGACGCTGGGTATGTTTACAAAACAGCAGGCGGGGGATATTGCGAATCTTTCACGATGGGCGTTTCTGTTGACGTTCGCGGGCGTAGGGTTGCGGACCGATCTTCGCGAGATGAAGAAGCAGGGTCTGCGTCCGTTTGTGGTGGGCGCGGTGGGGGAATTCGCGATTGCGGGATTGACGCTGGCGATGATCGTGTGCGCTGCTCCGCTGCTCGGGCTTTAGGCAGTAAGGATGTCAGCCTCTCGGATGCGGGCGGTCGAAATAATTTGCGCGCGGCTGTAACCGCAGCCTGTCTCAGGCGGTTCTGCTGAGTATGATTCGCCTGATTTCTGCCTTCCTCATCGTGGGCATGTGGGGAGCTTCGCGAGCAGCTACGGCCCATTTCGAAGTGGTCTCAATCCGGCCTCATGTCTCGCAGGACAATCCTGCGAATGAGCGCTCGGCATTGGATTTTCCTCCCGGCGGCCGGTTTTCGGCTACGAATGTCAGCGTCAGGAAATTGATCCGGGTTGCGTTCGGAGTGGAAAATGAGCGGATTCTCGGCACTCCGGGATGGGCGGATACGCTGAGTTACGACATCGAAGCGAAAACGGCGGGCGGCGTTGAAGTCACGCGCGACAACATTTCAGAGCTTCTCCTGCCACTCCTGGTCAATCGGTTTGGATTGCAGTTTCATCGAGAGTCCCGCGAGGCGCACGAATATGATCTGGAGGTCGTGAAGGGCGGCTTTAAGCTTCCCCCCGACACGAGCGATGCGAAGTCCCGTATGAGCGAAAATTCGAATGCTGCTTCGACCATGATGAAGGCAACGAAACTCCCGTTGAGTGGCCTGGCTGCGAGTTTGGCGCGGTATGTGGGACGCCCGGTCGTCAACAAAACCGGCATCACCGGCGATTATGATTTTGACCTGAAGTGGTCCCCGGATCAGGCATCGGATGCCACCACTCCTTCGATATTCGCGGCTTTACAGGAGATTGGACTGCGCCTGGTTTCGACGAAGGGGCCGGCGGAGGTGATCGCCGTCGACCATGTGGAGAAGCCCTCGGGGAATTGACTAGTCAGGCCGTGAGGCGGACGCCCTTCCACTCTTCGATTAATTGAAAGTCGATCCGGACAGCGTGGATGTTTTCGCCGGTCTGGCGGAAGGCGTTTTCGCCGAGGTTTTCTTCGCCGCGGGCGATTTGCAGATATTCGATCTTTTTCGGATCGATGCCCATCACGCGGCAGCAGGTGGCGTCGACGGCGGCGGGGTCGCTTCCGGCGACGAGAACGCCGGCGGCTTTCGGCGTGCCCTGGATGGGGCCGTTACCTTCCATGCCGACGATGCCATCCACAATCGCGAACTGCTTCGGGAAAAGATGATGCAGATCGACGATGGTCTCCGGGATGCCAGCCCAGTGGAGGACGTTCTTCGGCCAGCCGTAAACTGCGCCAGGCACCAGGCCGAAGAGATTCTTCATTGAGAGCGTCGCGCCCGCCCAGTGGTGCGTTTTCATTTTTGCGATGGACACCAGCAGATCGCAGTCGAGAACCGTGTGCGGCAAATAAAGCGAATTCAGCTTCGAGACTGGATTTGGGATCGCGCGCTTCGCAACCGCATCGGTATTGAGATCGGTGAACGCATTTTCGAATTTCGCGATCGTGCTGAAGTAGCCGGCGGCGTCGGCAAGATCGAGCGTCCCGCGGCGGTGGCCGGGACCTTCGGCGATGCGCACGTCCCCCGCCCCGAGTTTCAGGAATGCCTCGTAGACCGCGTGGACGATCATCGGGTGCGTGTTGATCGTCGTATTAGCGTCGTACTCGACCAGATTGGGCTTGAGTACGATGCGGCGGCCGCGCACGTTGAGCGCGTGGCTCGCGATCATCCGATAGACGGTGTCATACACATCCATCGAATATCCGGACGCTTTGACGATGGAAACGTTGCTGACGGGAAAATGGCGCGGTGCTTTGCCGCAGCGCGTTAGAGCAGCGCCGGCCGCGGCGGTTACCAGAACTTCCCGTCTTGTGAATTTCGATCTCATTTCTCAGGCCAGAAGAGGATTGCGCGGAGCCGCGGCGAGCGCCATCAGCGCGTCGTCCATGTTGGTGCGGCAAACGGGATCGAAGGCTGACGTGATCGTCCCGCCCTGCGCGGCCATTCCCATCCGCAGCCACGCGATTCCTTCCGCGGTGCGGCATTCGGAAAAATGACGGCGTGCCGCAGTCTTCGCCTTTTCCAGTTGCGAAGATGGCGGCACGCCGTTCAGAGCGAGCAGCGCAACACCGGTGGTTTCCGGATACGAATCGCCATCGCGCCCAGGCACGTGAATAGAGCCGTAGTTCCAGCCTCCGTCCTCACATTGCCGCGCGAGCAGAAACTTTTTCCCCTGCGCAACGCGGTCTTCGAGCGCATCACGATCGGATGCGCCCCGCCGCAGCGCGCGCTCAAATGCCAGAATTCCCAGTGACGTGGGAATGACCCACGCCGAAGCGCCCGGAAACCAAGGCCAGCCTTCCGGAAGCTCCTCCTTATCGCCAGCGAGACGACGGCGAACACGATAGAGCAAGCTCGAATCGCGACCAGTCTTGTCTTTCAGCCAGCTAATCGCCTGGCGGCGCTGCTGCTCTGAAATCAGAGCCTCCGGCAACAGCGCCGCCAGAGCGGTGACCCAGGTGCTTTCTTCCACACCCGGCTGCGGACTCCATCCTCCGTCGTGACGAGCCAGCGAGGCGAAGAACTTTCTCCCCTGAAGAGAGCTCTCGCGATCGGGCGAGCCGGTGGATTGCGCCAGCAGAACGAACGCGGTAGGTTCGGCCCAGGAGCATCCGCGGCTGTACGCCCAGCCGCCATCGCTGTTTTGTCTGGCAGCCCAGTCGGTCATGGCTTATGGCAGGGGTGGTGGGGCAAATCCGCGATTAACCGCGGGCTTTGCGCTTGCCACGACGAATGATCAGCATCGTAAGCAGCAGCCCGGCCAATACCCAAAGCCCTGCCTGAAGAAGTGTCTGACTCATAGTTGTGTTCTCCTTTATTCAACGTTGAACGGTATTTCAAACCCGTAAAAACCCGGCGCCTTCAGCCTCTGGTGCGGCGACGGCGGCGCATGATGAAGAGCGCCAGCGCGAACAGGCTGAAGAACAACATGATGTAACCCAGCATTTGCGAATTCATGTTTACTCCTTTTCCCGCCCAGCCGCGCTTCTGTCTGACTTTCTCCTCGGCGGTGAGCGGCTCTTCCTCTAACTCATTTCCCGAAATTATTCATCATCGGGAACATCTCCTGGAAAATCTTCAAAAGCGCCGGTCCGGCGGCCACCAGCATCATGGACGGCAAAATGAACAGAAAGATCGGGAACACCAGCTTGACGCCAATCTTGGCGGCGCGTTCCTCGGCGTCCTGCTTGCGGCGCAGGCGCATAAAATCCGAATGGGTGCGGAGGCTTTCGCCCATACTGGTGCCGAAGCGATCGCTCTGCGTCAGAATCGCGACCAGCTTGCGGAGCTCGGGTTCGCCCGTTCGCGAGGCCAGGTTGCGCATCGCCTCCGCGCGCCTCTTCCCTGCCCTCATCTCGAGGCCGACTAACCCTAACTCATCAGCCAGTTCCGCGTGCCCGACCTGAATTTCACGCGCCACATACTGCATGGCCTGATCGAGACCCAGGCCCGCTTCCACGGCGATGACCATCATGTCCAGAGCGTCCGGCAGCGATTGCTTCAGTTTCAACTGCCGTTTCTTGACCAGTTTTTCGAGTCCCAGAGTGGGAAAGTAATAACCGAATCCGGTGAGGCCAATCAGAACCACCATACGCGGAGTCATGTTGGCGCTCGCCATATCTTTGACCAGCAACCCCAGCAGAAACAGGACGACGCAACCGATGACTTTCGCTCCGTAAAAAATCGCGACCGCGTTATCCGAGCGGAATCCCGCCATGGTCAGGTCGCGGCGGGCGACGCCCTGTTCGGCCGGGTTCATCGGAATATGCTGGCCGATGCCTTCGACAAGCTGCGCGATGCGCGTACCGGCGCTGACAGAAGGTTCCGTTGCGGCTTCCGCGTCCCCGCCAACGCGGTCGTAAATACGGCTGGGACGAACGTAGGCCTTATAGCCGTACCCGGTGATCACCACACACAGCAGCGTGAAAAGGAATCCGGCGATTAAGGTTGGCAGAAGTGGCATAGGTCTAACCGGTCAAACGCGAATCTGGACGATCTTTCTGATGCAGACGTTACCGAGCGTCAGACAGGCGATACCAGCCATGACGAGCTTTTTGCCCAGCGGGTCGTGAAACAGCGGAGTCAGATACGACGGCGACACGACCATGAGGCCTCCCAGGGTGGCGAGCGGAAGGACGGTCAGAATCGTCGCGGTGAGTCTTCCGTGAGCGCTGACGGCTTTGATCTGGCCCTTTAGACGGAAACGTTCGCGAATGATGTGCGAAAGTCGTCCGAGCACCTCGCCCAGGTTGCCGCCGGTCTGCCTCTGCAACAGCACCGCGGATGAGAAAAAGCGCACGTCGGCGAGCGGAACCCGCTTGCAGAAATTGGAGAAAGAACGATCGAGCGAACCGCCCATGTTTTGTTCGTTGAAGAGCGCGCGGAATTCCTGACCGAGCGGGTCGGCCACTTCCTCGCCCACCATTTCGAGACTGATGGTGAAGGCGTGGCCGGCGCGCATGGATCGCGCAAGGAAGTCCAGCGCATCGGGCAACTGGGCCTCCATGCTGTCGAGCCGTTTGGTGCGCTTTTTTTTGACCGTCATGAAGGGGACGTAGGCAAGAGTGCAACCGACGGCGGAACAGCGGATGAAGATGGAGACTTCGAACGGAATGATCGCGCCGATGGCGCATCCCACCGCGAAGGCGCCGAGTGTCATTGTCAGGAGTTTCTTCGTATCCCAGTTGAGTCCGGATTCGGAAAGCAGCAGGCCGAGTTTGTCATACACCGCCTGGGCGCCGGGGGTCGCCTGAGACTTCGAATTCGCGTCGGCGTCCAGCAGGAGGTCTACGTGCTCCAGCTCGGTCTCGGAAACAGTCCGCAGGACCGAGACCAGCTGCTTCTTCCGTTTGGATTCGAAGTAGCGCAGCCCGGAGCTGACCGACAGCATCACTGCCGCCAGCACGACGAGGAACGTGATGACAACCAGCGCGATCATTTACGCGGTAATCTCCAAAACGCTCTGGAACAGCGATGTGGGCAACTGGATACCGGACGCCCGGAGCTTTTCATAGAAGCGCGGACGAACGCCGGTGGCGCGGAAGCGGCCGAGAACTTTACCGCTCTCGGCAACGCCGCTCTTTTCGAACAGGAAGATGTCCTGCATGGTGACCTGCTCGCCTTCGAGGCCCACCAGTTCCGTGATGTGGGTGATTTTGCGCGAACCGTCGCTGAAGCGCGATACCTGGACAATGAGATCCACGGCGCTCGCCACCTGCTGGCGAATGGCGCGGGGGCTCATGTTGGCGTTACCCATGCCGACCATGACTTCAAGACGCGCCACGCCGTCGCGAGGGGTGTTCGAGTGGATGGTGGTGAGCGAGCCGTCGTGACCGGTGTTCATGGCCTGGAGCATGTCCAGCGCTTCTTCGCTTCGGACTTCGCCGACGATGATGCGATCGGGACGCATACGAAGGGCGTTGATGACAAGATCGCGGATCTTGATGGCGCCGTTGCCTTCGATGTTCGCGGGGCGCGTTTCCATGCGCGCCACGTGCGTCTGGCGCAGCCGGAGTTCGGCGGCGTCTTCGATGGTGACGATGCGCTCGTTTTCCGGAATGTAGCTCGAAAGGCAATTGAGCAGCGTGGTCTTACCGCTACCGGTACCGCCGGAGATCACGATGTTGAGGCGCGCGCGTACGCAGCCTTTCAACAGCTCCAGCATGCCCTCCATCATTGCGCCCTTGTTCACCAGGTCTTCACCGAGCAGGACGTTATTGCCGAAACGGCGGATCGAAAGCAGAGGACCATCTACAGCGACGGGCGGAATGGCGGCGTTCACACGCGAGCCGTCGGGCAGGCGGGCATCAACGAGGGGCGAGGATTCATCCACGCGGCGTCCGACGCGCGCCACCACTTTTTCAATAATGCGCAGCAGATGGTTGTTGTCTTTGAACTCGACCGAAGTGCGGTAGAGCTTACCGCCGCGTTCCACGTATACCAGGCGCGGCGTGGTGACGAGAATATCGGAGATGGTGGGATCGCGCAGCAGCGGTTCGAGCGGACCGAGGCCGAAGACTTCATCGAGAACTTCCTCAATGACGCGCTCTTTTTCGGCGAGGCTCAGCGGCGTCTTCTCTTCTTCCACCAGCCGCGCAACAGCCGCGCGGATTTCCGCGCGAGCCCGCTCTCCCGCGAGAGAAGAGAGCGCTTCTAGGTTAATCCGATCGATCAGCTTGCGGTGGATCGTGAACTTCAGTTCCTGATATTCCGCGCCGGTCCCGTCCCGGTTCGACATTCGCGTGACCCAACCGGCCTCCTGGCGGCCTGCGACTGCTGTTTCGGTGTTCATTGAAGGGGATGACATATGTATTAAGCGCGGCTACTCCGCATGAAAGAAAAAAATCGTCCGATGCCTGACGGCGCCGTCGCGCTCGCGGGCGAGGTCTGGTTCGCATCCACGTTTTTGGCGCGTTTTCCGTTCTGTTTCGCCGCCTGCTCCGCCGTTTCGGGGAAGAGCATGGATTTCGAGAGAGCGGCCAGCTGGCGGCCAAGCGTGGAATCGTCGCCGAGCAGGCGCCCTTCCGACCAGGTTTCGTAAAGGGCTTCGCGGTCGTCACTGAAGACGCCTTCGGGCCGCAGACCCAGAAAGTTTTCCAGGTTATCGAGATCCGGCTTCTGGCGCGAACCGACTTTGTTGACCATCACGCGAATGCGATTGCTGGAACGGTTGCGTTCGTCCGCCATGCGAATGAATTCGCGCGCGTTTTCGAGAACCAGCAGATCGTCCGTAACGATCAGGTAGAGCGCCTCCATCTCGGGCAGCATTTCGAGCGCGGCGGCGCTGTAGCTGCGGCCGAAATCGAGAACCGCGGCTGGGTAAGTCATCCGAATGAAGCGCAACAGACGACCGAGCTGTTTGGGGTCGGCTGGATTGCGATCGGCGAGTTCTTCCGGGGCGGCGATGAACTCCAGATTTTTTCCGTGATGGGTGACGAGCGCGTTCCAGTAGCTGGAATCCATGCGATGCATGTTGTCGACCGCGTCGCGCAGCGTATAGCGCGGCTTGGCTTTCAACATGAAGCGCAGAAGACCGGCTTCGAAATCGAGATCGGCGAGCAGCAAAGGTTTGTCATTCAGCTTCGCCGCGGTGGTGGCTACGTGGCTGGCAAAGGTGGTGGCGCCGCATCCACCCTTGGCTGAGATGAAGCCAAACAGGCGTCCCAGTTTCTTTTGCTGATGGTTCACCTGGCCGACGCGCACGATGGAAAGGCGTTCGAACGCTTCGCGGAGAGCCACGGAAAGAGGCGGACAGAGATATTCACTGGCGCCGGCCTGCATGGCTTCCAGAATGTTCTGGGGCACGGCCTCGGTCTGAAGAATAAAGACCGCGGGTTCGGAGGCAGTCACCTTCAGGCGGCGGATAAACTCGTCGAGCGGTACGCGCAGCAGACTCCACTCCAGCAGAATCACATCGGCGCGAAAACGTTCGATGCGGTCGAGGAAATCTTCCATATCGTCGAGCGTCTGCTGGTCACTGACAGCGCGGACCGGCAATCCCTGGATACAGTCGAGCGCTTGCTGGTGGAGAGTGGTGTCGGCAATAACCAGAGCGGCGCTCAGAGAGCTCATGGTCATTGCGTGGGCGCCTGCTGGCCGGCAGTGGCCGGTATACCCAGATTGATTCCGGCTGAAGACTGGCCGCTACCGGCGCCCGACGCCGGCGTATTCGCGCCGTTCAGCGCAGCGCGGGCTTGCTCTTCGCGCTGGATCTTCTCCATTTCCTGTACTGAAATTTCGCCTTTCACCTCACGCACGGGGCCGGTCTTGTCAATGCCCGGAGTACGGGGCGCAGTCTTCGCGCCATCCGGCGGATTGAGGTAAGTCATCGGATCATGCAGTTCGGGAGTGGGCTGGCCTTTCGGGATCGGAGTGACGAGTTCGGGCGTAACGATGACGATCAGCTCCGAGTTCGTCCGATTGGTGTTCTTCGAAGTGAAGAGCTTACCGAGGACAGGAATGCCGCTCAGTCCGGGGATCTTCGCGAGATTCTCGGTAGTGCTGCGATCCAGCAGTCCCGCGATGGCGAACGACTGCCCATCTTCAAGCTCAACATCGGTTTCGACGCGGCGCGTGCTGAGCGCGGGAACCGTGCCGCCCTGAACCGTGAGAGCGTCGGCGAAATCGAGCGAGCTGACTTCCGGCGACAGATGAAGCTGAATGGTGCCGCGCGGCGTAATGACCGGCGTGAATTTCAGCTTGATACCGAATTCGCGGAACGCAACGGTCAACTGGCCGACGCCGCTGCCACCGCCCTGAATGGTCGGGTACGGAAATTCGCCACCGGCGAGGAATGACGCGGTCCGGCCGTTCATGGCGAGGAGATTCGGCTCATCGAGAATCTGCAGCGCATTGCTCCCCTGCAGCGCCTGAATGGTGGCGAGAAGCGGAAAGTGGGGGTCGAACGTGAGAACGTTCAGCGCGTCCGACAGGGTGTAGGTGGCGTTGGCTTTGCCATTCGTCGACGTGATATCGGTGAAGCGCGAGGGCGAGCCGGCCGCGCCGGTCGTCAGGTTAATCGGCCAGCCGCCCAGTTGCCCCAGAATGTTGGTGCCGAGCGTCTGAGATTTCGAACGGTCCACATCCGCGAACCGGACTTTCAGCAGAACCTGTTGCTGCTGAGGCGGGATTTCGACCTTCAGCAGATTCACGACTTTTCCGACGGTGGCGGCGATGGATTGCGCGCGGTC
>DASYCD010000457.1:0-4465 GCA_036500405.1 Bryobacteraceae bacterium | reverse complement strand
ATGATGCGGTCAAGGGCTTGATCGTATTCGTCTTGAATTTGGTTTTGCTCCTCGACGGTGCGATCAGGGGAATTTATCTTTGCGCTCCGGAATGCCTGAAGCAGCCCAATGTGTTCCGGCCAAGGGTATGGCCACGCCTGTATGATTTGTTCTTTTTCTGCTCTGCTCATCACATGAGAGTTTATCATCGGCATGACCTGTGCGATGAGCATTTAAGCCACGGCTGTAGTTGGAGGGGAGTATTAGCCAAGTATATTCTTACCCTAATTAGCGGAGTAGTGCTCGCGGTCTGCGCGTGGGGGCAGGCGCCGGCGAGGTTCATGGCGGCTTCGATTCGCCCGAGCGCGGCGGATGTCAAGTTCGAGCACGATGGCGCGGTCGAGACCACGCCGGGAAATGTGGTGATGCGCGATGTGCTGCTCACGTCGTGCATGGAGTGGGCGTGGGGAATTCAGGAGAATCAGATTTCGGGGCCGGAGTGGATTCAGAACGACCGGTATGACATCGTGGCGCGGGCGGACGGGCCGGTGGCGGTGGATCAACTGAAGCTGATGATGCAGGCGCTGCTGAAGGAGCGTTTCAAGCTGGAGTTCCATCATGGGCAGAAGGAACTGACGGCCTATGAGATGACGGTGGCGAAGGGCGGGAGCAGGATGAAGGAAGCCGCGCCGGATGAGAAGCCGTCGCGGGAGAACACGGCGATCAGTACCATTGCGAAGGCGATCACGATGCGGCAATTCGGCGATTTCATTTCGCAACCGCTCCGGATGCCGGTAGTGGATCATACGGGTCTCACGGGGCGATACGACTTCGTTCTCAATTTCACGGCTTATCTGCCGAGCGGCGAGAGATCGATGACGCCCGATTTCGATAACAACAACGGCATCATTCTCGCGGCGATTCAGGGAGAGCTTGGGCTGAAGCTGGAGTCGCGTAAGCTCACTGTGGAGACTTATGCGATCGATCATGTGGAGAAGCCGTCGGCGAATTGAGTTCAGTCCTGCGAGGGATGTTCCGCGTGACCGGAATCCGGCGCGTAGTTAGCGGCGAGGTCTCCCCAGGCCGCTAAGCCGCGCTCCCGCAGCAAGCCAATCATTTCAGATCCAATTCCTTCCGCGATCACTACAAGGCCGATCCAATGTACACATATGTATACACATATCTGAAGGTCTATTACAACGACAGACAGACGGTCATCCCAATGCACAGCAAAAAGGAAGTGAAGCCGGGCACTCTTCGCGCGATCTTCCGCCAACTCGGATTGGAGAAACTAAAATGAAAGAGCACGCTATGGAATAGGGATACATCCGGCTGAACTGGCAAGACGGATGGGCTGCCAGCGAAATGAAGTGGCCCGCCTTCTGGATATCAATCATCGCTCGCGGCTGGATCAGATCGAAAACGCACTGAAGGCGATGGGCAAACGATTGGTCGTGAATATCCGCGACGCAGCCTGACCTTCGCTGGCGTGAATTGAGTTCAGTCCGGTGACGGGCGCTCGGCGTGATCGATGACGAGGAAGTCTTCGCTGCCTTTTTCGGGTGTGAGCCTCAAGCCGAGTTGCTGAACGGTTGAGAAGATGGAATCCGGGGCGTCCGCGCTGGGGCCTGGTTTTGCGCCGCGGTTACGCTTCGCCAGTCGAATTCCAGATCGAACTGGCCGGAGACGCTGGTTTTTGTCAATTCCGTAGCGTTCGAATAGAATGTATCGCATCATGTCGAGAGATCGTTCCAGAGCTGAAATCAGCCGCCGTGCGGTGCTGGCGATGGGCGGAATTGCCGCCGTGCGGCCGTTATTCGGCGCGGCGGCGCAGCCTCATACCGCCGTCAACTTTGCCGTACCGGCGGAGGCGTGCGATTGTCACACGCATATCTTCGGAAACCCCGCGGAGTTTCCATGGTTCGCGGGGCGAACGTACACGCCGGAATCGGCGCTGCCGGAGGAAATGAAGAAGCTGCATGAAGCGCTCCACGTCCGGCGGGTTGTGATCGTGACGCCGAGCGTTTACGGGACCGATAATTCGGCCACGCTGTTCGGCATGAAGGCGCGGGGCGCGAACGCGCGGGGGATTGCGGTGGTGGATGAGAAGACTCCGGCGGCCGAACTGGATCGGCTGGCGAAAGCCGGCTTCCGCGGAATGCGGATTAATCTTGCGACGGGCGGACAGAACGATCCTGTGTCGGGGCGGCGACGTCTCGCATGGGCGCTGAAGCAGGCGAAGAGTCTCGGGTGGCACGTGCAGATGTTTACGAGTCCCGATGTGATTGCCGCGATTCGCGATCTGGTGGCGGGGTCCGATGTGCCGGTGGTGTTCGATCATTTCGGCGGGGCGAAAGCGACGGCGGGGCCGGGGCAGCCAGGCTTTTCGGACCTTCTGGAGTTGCTGCGATCCGGGCATGCGTACGTGAAAGTCTCCGGGGCTTATCGCGCGTCGTCGAAGGGTCCGGATTACAGAGATGCTGCGCCGCTGGCGCGCGCGCTGATTTCCGCCAATCCGGATCGCGTTCTGTGGGGTACGGACTGGCCGCATCCGGACACCACGATTCGGCCCGGTCATCCGGCGACGGAAGTGACGCCGCTGCTGCAGATTGACGATGGGCTATTGCTGAACCAGTTCGCGGTGTGGGAGCCGGATGGCGCGGTGCGGAGAAAGATTCTGGTGGAGAATCCAGCGCGATTGTACGGATTCTAATGAGCTGAGAAAATGCGCTCTACGTATTCGCGGCTGCGCTTCAGGTTTTCACCGAGCGAGCGAGTGTGCGGCGTTTTCGGATCCCAGGCGAGCTCGACCGTCAGCCATCCCGGGTATTTGAGCTTTTCGAGAGCATGGGCGATCGCCTTGTAATTGACATCGCCGTACCCCAGGTCTTCCATCCAGACGCCGCGCATGGAATTCCTCAGGTGCACATCGCCGATGCGGGCGCCAGCTTCGTTCAGGATGTCGAGCACGTTCTCGCCGCCGCGATAGACCCAGTGGGTATCGAGGCAGATGCCGACGCTTGCCGGCGTTGTGTGATGGACAAAGTAGCGCCACTCGCGGGCGTGATCGGCCATCTCAGGCGCGTGCGCGTGTACCAGGAGCCGGAGACCGCGCTTCTTCAGATCGGAGCCCAGGGTTTCGAGCGCTTTCGCCTCCGTATCGAGCTCGGCGTCGGTCTTGGCTTCGCTCTTCGGTTTGGGGTCGCAGTTGAAGCTGATAGCTTCGAGACCGGCGTGCGGCTTCAGGCGATCCGCCATGGCGAGTGTGTTGTCGTAGGTTTGATGCCAGCGGTCGTCGTGCATGGGGCCGCCGATATAGGCGATGGGGAGGGCGAGGCCGTGCTTATCGATCCGTTCGAGGGTACTGGCTGTTTTATCGGGCGGAAAGTAGTTCGAGGTTAGTTCGACCGCGCGATAGCCGGCGCCGCTGACGACGGAGAGGATTTCATCGACGTGGTCGATCGTTTTCTCTTTGCGGGAACCGTAATCCTGCTCGAACACGTAACACTGACAGGCGATGCGTGTGGACGCCGGGTCGGCAAAAGCTGACGCTGCGGTCAAGAACATCCAATCGCGGCGCGTGAGCTGTGGCAACCTGAATGGCAAGCGTGTTTTCCTTCCTAAAGACTACATCAAGACTACATCAATATTTCGTTTCCTGCATTGCGCTTTCCGCAATCGGGCAGACGGCGGCGATTCCGGATGTGCCCACGCTGTTGAGGGAAGTGCTGCAACATCAACGACAAACGGATGCGATTCGGGAAGATTACACGTTTCATGAAATTGTGAGGACGGATACCCTCCAGGGCGATGGGTCGGCGAAAGAGAGCAGAAGCGAGGAGTCCGAAGTGTTTTTTGTACACGGGCGCCGGATTCTGCAGTTGCTCAAACGGGATGGCGCGGAACTGAGCGCAAGCGACCGGGCGAGAGAGGAAGAGCGCGTCCGGAAGGAGATTGAGGGCGCGGCGAAGAAGCCGAAGCTAACAGAGCGCGGGCGCGGCGGTGGTCGGGACCATATCGTGAGCAGGATACTGGCGGTTGCGAAGACATCGAACCCGCGGCGCGAGAGTTTTCGCGGACGTCCGACGCTGGTTTTCGATTTTGAGGGCGATCCCAAAGCGAAGGCGCATGGCATGGATCAGAACGCCGCAAAGAAGCTGGCCGGGACGATCTGGATCGATGAAGCGGATCGCGAGGTGGCGCGGCTTGAAGTGCGGTTCTATGACAATTTCCGGGTAGGTGGGTTCCTGGCCAGCGTGCAGAAGGGAACGAGTATGAACGTGGATCAGATGCCGATTGGCGATGGGTTATGGATGCAGACCGGGAGCGAGGATCATCTGGCCGCGCGGGTGGTGGTGAAGAACCTGCGAATGAACGTGCACATTCAGGACTTCGATTTCAGGAAATTCAATGTGGGGACTAAGGAGCAGATTGCAACGCCGTGAAAAGCGCGAAAAGCTCCTGCACGCTGAGTTGCTCGGCGCGC
>DASYCD010000456.1:0-2559 GCA_036500405.1 Bryobacteraceae bacterium | reverse complement strand
TCCATTCGCATGGTTGCTCCATTCCAGAATCGTCGCCATTGCGGAAGAGGCAAGCGATGATGTGGCGCTCACCGAAGTGAGCGAGCCAGCGGTTTATGCGGAACTATTGCTGGATTTCATGCGGCGCCCTGTACTGCCCTTGAAATCAGTGGGGATACCGATGGCGCGATACGGCCGCGTTGATCTGCGAATCCACCGGATATTGGAGGCGAAATCATTCTCCCGTGGTCTCACTCGTTGGAGCATTCTCAGTCTTCTGCTTGTCGCAACGCCTCTCACCTACTTAGCGGCTGCCTCGCGCCCTCAAAAAACGAAGCCGCAGATCATTGCACAGGCTGCACCGCCCATCGCAGCGCCATCCCGGATCCCGCGGCCGAAATTCAGTGTGGCTTCCATCAAGCCCTGCGATCCCGATGCTACGCGTGCTGGCGGCCGCGGCAAGGCCAGCGCATATTTTCGCAGGAACTGCGTAACAGTTAAAACGTTGATTCAGGATGCGTACATTCGATTTGCAGATGGCAACAGCGGTAACCCGATGCTCACGCCACTCACAAAGATCGAA
The DNA here is from genome assembly GCA_036500405.1 of Bryobacteraceae bacterium. Taxonomy (GTDB): domain Bacteria; phylum Acidobacteriota; class Terriglobia; order Bryobacterales; family Bryobacteraceae; genus BOG-234. Next base: position 1,997 of record DASYCD010000456.1, on the reverse strand, counting down.
GGCGGCCCCATCTGGATCGACAACGATCAATATACGGTTGAAGCGGAACCTGAGAGGTCCACGACGGGAGCAATGATGGGTGGCCCAATGATGCAGACCTTGCTGGAAGATCGGTTTCAACTTCGCGCCCATCGGGAAACGCGGGAAGGACTAATTTATGAGCTGATCGTTGCGAAGGGTGGCTCGAAGCTTTTACCCGCTAAGCAGGGACCGTGCCTTCGATCTGATTTTGCGGATTCATCCTTCCCGTACTTCGATCCACCTCCCGGAACCCCCGATCAGCAATGCAGTTTCTTCCTGACGTTTCCGAAAGGGCCGAACATGATCATGACAGCGCGCAATGCCAGCATGGAAGGACTGACTGCCGGCCTGACCAGAACCGTGGATCGTCTGGTGGTAGATAGGACTGGGATTACGGAGAAGGTCGATTTTCGGATGGTTTATTCAGGCGGCGATCCGTCTGCGACGGAATTCGGGGCGGCGCCAATCTTTACCGCAATCCAGCAGCAACTCGGCCTGAAACTGGAATCGGCCCGAGGTCCCCGCGAGTATCTCGTCATCGACAGCATCTCCCGGCCATCATCGAATTGAGGAGAAACGAACATGAGTGCCTTCAGTTTTCTCGCCGAATGGGCAATTCGCTCATCCATTCTGATCTTCGGCGGAGCGCTCCTGATCTGGGCCGTCCGTTTGAAAGATCCAGCAGTTCGCCTCGCAGCCTGGATCGCGCTCCTTATGGGTTCGCTGCTGATTCCGGTGATGATGACGATCCTACCCGGACTGCCGGTCCATCTGCTGAGCTCCGCGGCCCCCATTCAGGTCCTGCAGTCGGCATCGAATGATTTCCGCGCAACGGCGCCAATCGCTCCCCTAACGGCCGCGATCCCGCCGGGATCGTTCGACTGGTATCGCGCCGCGCTGATGTTCTATATGATCGTCGCCGCCGGAATGCTGCTTCGTCTGTGCGTCGGCCTTACCCTGAGCTGGCGCATCCTCCGCCGCTGTCGGCGAACAGATCGCGGCTTCCTCACATCGCCCGATATCGCTTCGCCCGCGACGCTCGGGATCCTGCGGCCCGCCATAGTGTTGCCGCAGGATTGGCCGCAGTGGGACGCCGCCAAGCTGGATTCCGTTCTCGCCCACGAACGCTCGCACATCGAGCGGGACGATCCCGCGATCCAGTTGCTCTCCGCAATTCATCGCTCGTTGTTATGGCTGAGTCCCGCCGCCTGGTTCCTCCATTCGAAAATCGTGCGCGCCTGCGAAGAAGTGAGCGACGACGCGGCCATCGCCGTCACCGCCGACCGCGCCGCCTACGCAGGCATATTGATCGAATTCATGCAACGCCGCGCGCTTCCGCGAACGCACCTCGGCGTTCCTATGTCACGGTACGGCAGCGCTGACCGGCGGATTCAGCGAATCCTGGATTCATCGACGCTCTCGCGCGGTCTGACCTGGCTCGGCATGCTGTCGATGCTCGTGATCGCTTCGCCTCTGGCGTATTTCATGGCTACCATAGCGCCCGCAACAGCGGCCCCCGCTTCTCCACCGGCGAACACAAGTGCGCCAACGAAGGCAGTCGCGGCGGGCCCGCAGACCAGACCGGGCCCCGGTCGTAACGGCGGAGGCAGGATGTCACAAACCGTGTCTTCCAGGACGGGCGTGGTCGGGCTTGTAATGTCGCTGCGAGTGTTGTCACCGTCCGCACCTGGATGGAAGGCCCACTCAAGTCTGTGAATTTTCAGGAGGGCCAGTTGGTGCACGCCGGTGATGTAGTGGCGGTAGTCAGCGGGCGCGCGTCGGAAAAGCAACTCGCCCCCTCCGATTTTCCAATCAAAGCTCCTGTCTCCGGGATAGCCGGTCTGCGTTTGGTTGAACCAGGAGACATGGTTCGACCAACAGATGCGAACGGCATCCTCACGATCGCAGAGGTACAGCCAATCTCAGTGCTCTTCACTCTGCCGGAAAGTTTCGTACCGGAGTTTCGCGAAGCGCTC